>NZ_JBEZKZ010000016.1:0-110383 GCF_040651895.1 Streptomyces sp. NPDC048352 | reverse complement strand
CGCCCCCCGCCGCCTGCACCCCCCGGCCCACCCTCACCGGCCGGGGGTTCCTGCCGTCCGGTCTCAGAGGAGCGGCCAGAGGTCCGTCGCCGCCGTACGGGACCACACCGCGTCGCCGTGGCCGTAGCCGGGGACGGTCGTGAAGCGGACCCGTTCGTTGCCGCCCGCCCGGATCAGCTCGGCCCCGCGCGGCTCGTCGCCCCGGCCCAGCTCCGTGTTGACCCACACCACCTCGCAGCGGATCCGCTCCCAGGCGATCCCGTACGCCTTCCCGTCGCCCGCCCACACCGCCGCCAGGTCCCGCATCAGGGCCGTCGGGACCAGCCCGCTGCCGAGCGCGGAGGTGGCCGCGTGCCAGGTGGCGAGCGGGGTGTGGGCCAGGGCGAAGCGGTCCTCGGCCGGGGTGGCGCCGAACGCGTACTCGCCCGCGCCGTGGCCCTGCCGGTAGACCCACTGGGCCGGGCCCGGCAGGGCGGAGGTGCGGATCAGCGCGAAGTGGGCCAGGCCCGCGTGCGTGAAGCGCCGCGAGGGGTCCGGCGGCCAGGGCACCGCCGAGGCGCCCGAGGGGTCGGCGACCGCCCGGGCGACCAGCGCCGCCAGGCCCGGGTCGGCCGCGTGGACACCCCGCGCGAGCTGCTCCTCGTACACCTCCCGCGCCTCGGCCGCCCGCTCGGCCAGGGCCCCGGCGCACGGCCCGGCCGTGTCCAGGGCCAGCACCCGGCGCAGCCGCTCCGACGGGTCGTGCGAGGCCGCGTCGAGGGCCAGGACGGCGCCGGCCGAGTGGCCCGCGTACTCGTACGGCAGGCCCAGTACGGAGTCCAGCGCGGCCACGACCCCCGCCAGGTCCCGGCGGTGCGCGGCGAGCCCGAAGCCGGCGGTGACGTCGGCGGCGCGGGCGGCGTCCTCGCGCGGGGTGACCCCGACGACCAGCAGGCCCTGGCGGCGCAGGTGGTGGGCCAGGTTGTCCCCGCCCGGAGTGAAGAAGTCCGACGCGAAGTTCAGGCCACCGCCGGGCAGCAGGTACACGATCCCGTGCGGGGCCCGCACCGTGTCCGCGACCAGGTCCAGGGTGAGGGGCGCCGGGCCGCCGTCGTCGAGCGGGAGGGTGAGGCGGATCCAGCCGTCACCGGGCAGGTAGGCGGCGGTCCCGGTGCCCAGCGCCCGCTCGACACGGGTCAGCAGGCCCACGCCCCTGACCGGCCGGGCGGGTGCGTCGGTCCCGCCCGGCCGGCTGTGCTCTCGTACCATCCGTGATGCCCTCCCGTCGCAGGTGATGGCCGGATGCCGTCACCCCCCGGGGACACCCTCGCCCGTCAGCGGGCCGCAGCCAAGTGCGGTTCGCTCTCCGCTTGTTCCGGGACACCGGCCCGGCGCCGGCGCAGCACGAGGAAGGCGGTGCCCGCCCCCGCCAGCACCAGGGCCGCGCCCGCCGCCGGCCACGGTACGGCGAGGAACTCCGTACCGGCCTCAGCGGTGACCTCCGGAGCGGACGCCGACACCGTGACGGACACCCGGTCCAACTGCGGGGCGTCCGGCCACGGTTCGGTCAGCTCGATGCGCTGGCCGGGCAGCAGCAGGAGCGTGCGGTCCCGTACGGGCCGGTCCAGCACCCGCCGTCCGAACAGCCCCTTCGCGGACACCGCCACCGTGGGCCCGACCACCACGTTGCCCCGGTTGACCAGCGCGTACGCGATGGTGGCGCGGGCGTCCTTGACCCACGGCAGCAGCGGGGCGCCCCGGGTGACCCGTACGTCCTCCACGCTGAGCCCCGGGGTCACCGGGCCGGGCACCCGGAAGTAGAGCCGGGCACCCACCGAACGCCTGACCCCGACCTGCACCCGGCCGTCCTTCCGGACCCCCTCGACCTCGGTGTTCAGGGCGACGATCCCGCCGACGTGGTCGCCGGGCGCGGCGTCCCGGGGGACGGTGAGGGTGAAGGGGACGTCTTTGCGGGCCCGGGGCGGGACGGTGACGGTCGTCGCCGTCTCCGGCGCCAGGGCGATCCAGGTGCCCACGTCCCGGGGCTTCGTCTCCGCGGGCAGCAGCGCGAAGGCGCCGCCCGAGGGGGTGTTCACCGCGTCGGTGGCGAAGACCTGGAAGGTCAGCTCCCGGTCGGAGGAGTTCAGGATCGTCGCGCTGTCGTGGACGGTGGTGCCGGCCGCGCCCTGGTGGAAGAAGTACGCGCGGTCGGTCACCGACGCACCGGCCGGGGGCGTGGGGAAGACCCCCCAGGTGCCGTTGTCCGCGGCCGTGGCGGGGGCGGCGGGGAGCAGCAGCAGCGCCGCACCGCACAGGCCGGGGAGGAGGGAGCGGAGAACGGTGCGGATGCGCATGGGCGGGCGTCTCCAGGGTCGCGGCGGAGGAGTGCGGGGGAGAAGGCGGGGAGGGAGGAGGCGGGGCGGATCTGCGGGGAGGCGGTGCGGCGCCGGAGCACCGCACCGCCCCCGGTCGGCCCGGTGTCCGTCAGGCGATCGAGAAGGTGACGACCGACTGGTAGGTGTCGGCGAACATGAACGGCGGCAGCTGGATCATCGCCGTGCCGCCCACGGCGAACTCGCCGCCGGTCAGCTCGTCACCGCCGGGCGCCTGGGAGGCGACCTTCATCGGCGTCTCCGAGATCGCACCCGGCGTGCCAGCCGTGCAGGTGCTCGGGCTGTCCGGGTTGGTGACGGTGCAGGACGGCTGGATGCCGAGCTGCGCCTTCGCCAGCGAGTGGCCCGTCGCCTGGTTCAGGAACGGCGTACGGGTCGCCGTCACGTCCCAGCCGAGGCTGCCGCCGCGGAAGTCCTGGACGGTCGCGGCGTTGAACGCGCCGACCACCGACTGCGCCTTGCCGTTGATGGTCACCGCCCCGAAGCTGACGGCCGGCTGGCCGTCCTTCGGGCCGAGGGCCAGCGGCCCCGGCAGCACCTCGATGTCCACCGGGTTCTTCACGCCCGCCTGCTCCTCGACGAAGACGAAGGGCTTGTACGGGGCCACCGAGCCGTCGATCCTGACCGCGTCGGCCTTCTTGGTGACGGTGAGGGTGCAGCCGGCGGCGCCGGAGGCGTCCGCCGTGCCGGTGCCGGTGTCACCGGTGGCCGTGCCCGCGAGCAGGGCGGAACAGGTGACCGGGCCGGCCGGGAAGTTGGCGCCGGTGACGGCGACGGAGGTGCCCGCCCCGCCGCTGTTGGGGGTCAGCCTGGTGGTGACCGGGTCCTTCGGGAGCGCTGCCACGGCGATCGAGGCGACGGCGGCGCTGGGGCGCGGGTCCGGCGTACAGGTCGTGGTGTAGACGGTGCCGCCGAGGTCGGCGTCCGTGACCACCTGGTCGATCGTGATCTGGACCGTCGTGCCCTCGGTGCCGTCCGGGATCCTGAGGGTTCCGCTGAACGCGGGCGGGTCGGACTTCTTGTTGGCCTCCTGGTGGCTGGGGACCGCCGGGCTGGTGACCGTCTGGGCGACCCCGCCGACGAGCAGCTTCGCCTTGATGGTGTTGACCGTGTCGATGGTGAACATCGGGATCACCGGCGTCTCGCCGGGGTCGATGGTGATCGGTACGGTCTCGCCCGCCTTGGCGGTGTCCGGCACCGTGACCGTGTAGTCCTGGTTGCCGTTGGCGCCCGGTTGGGGCGCGGGGGCGACGCACTTCACCGGCACGGGAGTGGTCTTGGTCGCGGCCTGCGCCGGTCCCGTCAGGGCCACGAACCCGCCCGTGAGGGCCAGGGACAGGGCGCCCGCCCCGGCCAGCACTCTTCGTCGATACGTTCTCGTACTCACTGGGTCGCGACTCCTTCGTCATGACGAACCCCTCCTCCCACCCGCTGTGGGGGAAGGCCGAGCCGGTGCGGATGGCCGTCATTGACGCGTCGCGGTGGTGAGAAGTCAATGGCTTGCTTTCGCCCGAAGCGCACACACATCGATGTCCCATCAGACCCGGTCTGATGGGACATCGGATACCGACTGGTCGGTGGCTCGGCGCCGTCCGCGGGGGAGTCCCCGGACCGGGGCGGGCGGGTCAGTCCTCCGCCGGGATGTGCAGGAGCAGGTTCACGGTCCCGGCGGGCAGGTTGGTGATCGTGTCCCGGACGGCGTCGCGCACCAGCACCCGGCCCACCTCCTCGGGGGTCTTCGCCGTACCGTCCGCCAGGATCAGGGCGGCGGCGCCCGCCACGTGCGGCGCGGCCATGGAGGTGCCGGAGGAGCGGGCGAGGGCGGTCGGGGAGCCCTTCCAGGCCGAGGTGACGGACAGGCCGGGCGCCGAGATGTCCACGCAGCGGCCGTGGTTGGAGAAGTCCGGACGCCGGTCCGCGCGGTCGGTCGCGCCGACGGTCAGGGCCTGGGGGGCGGCGGCGGGGGAGCCGGCGCAGGCGTCCCTGGCCTCGTTGCCGGCGGCCACGGCGAAGGTGATCCCGGCGGCGACCGCGCGGGCGACCGCCGTTTCCATGGAGCGGCTGCGGGTGCCGCCCATGCTCATGTTGGCGACGGCGGGGCCCCGGCCGGGGTTCCCGAGGTGGTCCTTCAGCATCCAGTCGAGGCCGCGCAGGATGACCGACAGGCGTCCGTTCCCCCGGCAGTCGGCCACCTTCACCCCGACGAGGGAGACGCCCTTCGCGACCCCGTACGTCGCCCCGCCGACGGTGGCGGCGACGTGCGTGCCGTGGCCGTTGCAGTCCTGGGCGTCCTCGCGGGGCATCCCGTTGTAGCCGTTGCGGGCGCGGCCGCCGAACTCCCGGTGGAGGGTGTTGATCCCGGTGTCGAGCACGTAGACCGTGACGCCCTGCCCCTTCTCCCCGGCGTACGTGTACGAACCGTCGAGCGGCAGCTCGCGCTGGTCGATCCGGTCGAGCGGCCAGGGAGCGTGCCGCTGGATCTCGGCGCCGGAGGGGGCGGGCGTGGGGGTGGTGGGTGTGGGTGTGGTGGGTGTGGTGGGTGTGGGTGTGGGTGTGGGGGTGGGGTCGGCCGGTGTCGGGGTGGCCGGGTCGGGGGTGGGGTCGGCCGGTGTGGGCCGGCCCGCCGGGGGCTGGGGGGCGGGCGGTGCACCGGAGATCCGGAACGGCGCGTCCGGCTCCACCGAGGCCACCCGGGGGTCGGCGGCCAGCCGGGCGGCGCGGGCCGCGGTGGTGCGTACGGCGAACCCGTCGATGACGGCGTCGTAGACCGCTCCGACCTGGTCTCCCGACCGCGCCGCCTCGGCGGCCAGGGCCCGGGTCGGGGCGCGGGAGGTGGTGTCCTTCAGGGTGACGACGTAGGGGGCGGTGGGGGCGTCGGTGCCGCCGTCGGCATCGGGGGCGGGGTGCGGCGGCAGAACGGTGGCCGCCGCCAGGAGGGCGGCGGCCGGGAGCAGCGCGGTCATGGCGGTCATGCGGCCGATGCTCGGCCGGTGCGGGCGGCGCCGCGCGGAGGGTGCGCCGAGTGGCGGCACGACACGCCGCCGGAGGGGTCGGTTTCCGCGGTTCAGGCGTCCCGCAGGTTCCAGCCGCGCATCACGAAGAGGCCCTCGTCCTCGGCGCCCGCGGAGTCGTACGTAGCCAGGGCTTCGTCGTTGTCCGTGTCGACCGCCACCCACATGCCGTAGCAGCCGCGGGCCCTGGCCTCGTCGGCGAGCGCCCGCGTCAGGGCGCGGCCGATGCCCCGCCGGCGGTACCCCTCGTCCACCGACAGCTCGTACAGGCACATTTCGGTGCCCTTGTCCGGGTGGGTCATCTCGACGCCGGAGACCATGCCGGCGGGTACGCCGTCGACGTAGGCGATGAGCATCAGGTGGCCGGCGCTGCCGAGGAAGCGCTCGGACCACTCCGGGCGGGCGGGCCCGTCTAAGAGCCCCTCGGCGGCGGCGAGTTCGGCGGCGTCGCGGGCGCGGCGGATGTCCATGGGGGCCAGGGTAGGGGGGCGCCGCGCGGCCGCGCTGAACGGCCGCACTGCTCCGGCCCGGCGGCGTCCGGGCAGCGTCCGGGCGGGGCTCAGGCGGTGCGGACGGCGAGGGCGGCCGCGTAGGTGTCGGGCGCCGGAAGGTCGAGCAGCGTCCAGCCGGGGACCCGGGCGGGAGCGGGCGCCGCACCCACGTACGGCTCGGCCAGGCCGAAGGCGACGCCCACGCCGGTGCCCTTGAGGCAGGCCTCCTTGCGGGCCCACACCCGGGCCATCGCCGCCGGCTGCTCCGCCTCCGGGAGCGCGGCGAGCTCCGCCTGCTCCACCGGATGCAGGCTGCTCATGACGTCGGCCACCGCCTCCGCCTTCGGCAGGTTCTCCACGTCGACCCCCACCGGCACCCCCGAGAAGGCGAAGTAGGCCATGTCGTCGCTGTGGGAGAGGGAGAAGTGCAGCGCGCCCCCGGCCACGGCGGGACGTCCGTGCGGCGCGCCGCAGCACGGGCAGTCCTCGCGGACCAGTACGACCTTCTCCGGCGACAGCCCCAGGTACCCGCCGAGCAGGACCCGCAGGCCCAGGTGCGAGGCGAGGTAGGTGCGCCGGTCGGCCGGGCGCACCAGCCGGGCGGCGCGCTCCCGTTCGGTGGAGTCCAGCAGCGCCGGCGCCCCCTCGGCCTCGTGACCGCCGATCACCTCGCGCGTGGTGTCCAGCGCCCACACCGCCACGGCGGAGCCCGCCGGGGGTGGTCCGGTCAGGGGTGCGGCGCCGTCGAGGTGGTTGACGTACTGGCTCATCCGACGAGGGTAGACGAGGCAGTTGGAGCCCCGGTTAACCTCGTGCTCGACCAGCCGAGCACCACTCCAGGGGGAACACACCATGCACAGTGCCGTCGTGACACCGGAAGGCGACCGGATCCGCTGGGTCGAACTCCCGGGCACCCGGGCCCCTCGCGTCTACCTGCACGGTCTGGGCTCCACCTCCCCGGCCTACTTCGCCGCCAGTGCCGTGCACCCGCTGCTCGCGGGGCGGCGCTCCCTGCTGCTCGACATGCTCGGACACGGCCACAGCGACCGGCCCGAGGCGTTCTCCTACACCCTGGAGGCGCACGCTGACGCCGTGGCGCAGGCCCTGACCGAGGCCCGCGTCGAAGGCGCCGAGGTCATCGCCCACAGCATGGGCGGGGCGGTGGCCATCGTGCTGGCCGCCCGGCACCCGCGGCTGGTCTCCCGCCTGGTCCTGGTCGACGCCAACCTGGACCCGATGCCGCCCACCCCGGGCCTGGCCGGCAGCAGCGGCCTCGCCTCCTACACGGAGGAGGAGTTCCTCGCCGGCGGCTGGGCGGAAGTACGCGACCGGGTCGGCGCGCACTGGTGGTCGACCATGCGGCTGGCCGGCCGCACCGCCCTGCACCGCAGCGCCGTGCACCTGGCCGCCGGCACGACGCCCACCATGCGGGAGCTGCTGCTGGAGCTGAAGATCCCGCGCGGCTTCCTCTTCCCGGAGCCCGACGGACCGCCGGCCGGAGCCGAGGCGCTGGAGGCCGCCGGAGTCGGCGTGGTGGCCGTACCGGACTGCGGGCACAACATCATGCTCGACAACCCGGAGGGGTTCGCCCGGGCCACGGCGGCGGCCCTCGCCTCGGACGCGGTCTGAGCCTCCCGGGCCTCCTGGCGCACCAGGCGCCCCCGAGCCGTCCCCCGAGCACCCCGCGTCACCTCGCGGGAGCGCCGGCGGGCGTGGCGGCCGGGGCGCCGTCCGGTATTCGGGCCCCGGGGGAGGGCGTCCCGTCGGTCCAGGCGTAGACCTTCTTGCCGCGCACCGAGACCTGGTACTGGTAGCGGTCCCGGCACTCGGGGCGCTCCTCGGCACGGGTGTCGTGCGGCCACCAACGGGCGTCCAGGCGGGGGCCGCCGCTCTTCTTCGGGGTCGCGGCGGCACACTGCGGGCCGTCGAGCGGGGTCTTGCCCAGGGTGAACCGGATCAGCCGGGCACCGCCGTCGCCGCGCGCGCGTATCCGTATGTCGGTCGCGTCCTGCGGTATCCAGCCGGGCAGGACGAACGCCCGGTCGCCCCGTTTCGGCGCGTCGGCGGCGCTGGCGTAGCGCTTGCCCTCCTCCCGCAGGACCTGCTTGGCGAGGGCGTCCGTGACCGGGTTGGGCGGCAGGTTGGGCAGCGCGAAGGCAGCCAGTGCGAGGACTCCCGCGATGGCGGCGGCGATGACGAGCGGACGGCGGTTCATACCCACAAGTGTTGGCACCGGGGGCCGTTCGCGCGTCCCTCCCCGGTACGAACCTCGGCTCTGCCGTAGGTCGGATACGCCGTCATACCTGAGGGGGGTGCCGACGACGTGCCTACCCCGGCCGACGGGCGGCCGGCACCGCGTTATAGGGGCGGTAGGGGTCGGGGATATGGCGTGCTCCGAGGGTGTAACCCGACGCCGCACCGGGAGTTGACCGGACGGCCCACCGCCCGCTCGCTCGCCCCACCGCTCACCCGCCCCACCGCCCGTTCGCCCCGCCGCCCCGGAGGAATGCCATGCGCCGTCGTCTCGTCACCCTGCTCGCGTCCGCGTCCGCCGGTCTGCTCGCCCTGGCGACTCCCGCCTCGGCGGCGGTACCGGCGGACAAGCCGCTGGTGCTCAGCGGCTGGACGCAGACGAGCGCCGCAAGCCACAACTCCTGGGTCGCTGCGCGCGGCAGCCAGTCCACCTGGTCCTCGTACGCCTTCGACTGGTCGACGGACTACTGCTCCTCGTCCCCCGACAACCCCTTCGGCTTCCCCTTCCAGACGGCGTGCGCCCGGCACGACTTCGGCTACCGCAACTACAAGGCGGCGGGTGCCTTCCCGGCCAACAAGTCCCGGCTGGACGACGCCTTCTACGCGGACCTGAAGCGGGTCTGCTCGCAGTACTCGGGCGTCAAGAAGGGCTCCTGCGACAGCACGGCCTGGACCTACTACCAGGCGGTCAAGGCCTTCGGAGTCTCCCCGCAGGACGCCCCCTCCGACTCGGCCCCGACGGAGGCCACCCCGGCCGAGCCCACGGCCCCCTGACCCGTCAGCCCCCCGCCCAGGCCCCTCGCCCCACCGAGCCGCGCCCGGCCCCCGCACTCCGTCCCGCCCGAACCCCCGTCGGGCGGGACGGAGCTCTTTCCGGTTTGCGGGTGCAAGGGTCGTGCAAGGACCCGGTCGAGTGATTTTCCGCCAGCCGCTGACGGCCGCGCGAGCCGCCGCCCAGGGCGGTCCGAACGGCCTGACGCGGCCGTTCGGGAGAGGGAAGAAGAGTGCCCCCGGCAGGACTCGAACCTGCGGCCAAGCGCTTAGAAGGCGCCTGCTCTATCCACTGAGCTACGGGGGCCGGAAGGTGACCGTGGTGGCCTGGAGCCCCTTGGTGGGGGTGGGACTTCGGTCCGTGCCGGGTCAAGGATAGGGCTCCGGTTGCCTTGTCCCGGTTGCTTCACTCGCGTGCCACGTTGTGGAGGTTCGGTGAAGCGGTCCCGATAATCGCAGGCAGGTGCGATTCTCGCACCGCTTTTGCGCCGCGTCGGCCTGGGTGTTGTGCAGTCGTTATGCCTGCGTCCCACTCGTCCGCCGTGTCCATGATGTCCCACTGGAGTCGCGCTCGGCGCGCAGAGGGCGTATAAGCTTCAAAAATGGTCCCAAATTGGGCATTCTTCGCATGTGGTGACCTTGGATGTTCGGCCTCAGCTGCTCGATGCCCTGTCCGCCCTGCGCGACCGGGTCGCGTCCGTGCGTCTGCCGCTGCCCCTGCCCGGCGCCCCACGCGCCCGGCAGACCAGAGCCGAGCTGCTCGCGCAGCTCGACGACTACCTCGTACCCCGCCTGAAGGCGCCCGAGGCGCCGCTGCTCGCCGTCATCGGGGGATCCACGGGGGCCGGCAAGTCCACCCTCGTCAACTCCCTCGTCGGCCGGCAGGTCAGCGAGGCCGGAGTGCTGCGCCCCACGACACGCACGCCGGTGCTCGTCTGTCACCCGGACGACCACCACTGGTTCGCCGGGATGCGGATCCTCCCCGACCTCATGCGCGTCTGGGCGCCCCAGCCCGAGGAGGAACTGCTCCCCGCCTCCAGGACGAGGTCCCCGGGCGGCCCCGGCCACCACCCCGCCACCCGCGAGCTGCGGATCGAGACCGTCGCCACCCTCCCGCGCGGCCTCGCCCTCCTCGACCCGCCCGACATCGACTCCCTCGTCGTCGAGAACCGCACCCTCGCGGCCCAGCTGATCTGCGCCGCCGACGTCTGGGTCATGGTCACCACCGCCTCGCGGTACGCCGACGCCGTCCCCTGGCACCTGCTGCGCACCGCCAAGCAGTACAACGCCACCCTGATCACCGTCCTCGACCGGGTCCCGCACCAGGTGCTCGCCGAGGTCTCGCGGCAGTACGGGGCGCTGCTCACCCGGGCCGGGCTGGGCGACGTACCCCGGTTCACGGTGCCCGAGCTGCCCGAGTCGGCCGGCGGCGGGGGACTGCTGCCCGCCAGCGCCGTCGCGCCGCTGCTCGCCTGGCTCACCCACCACGTGCAGGACCCGGCCGCCCGCCAGTACGCCGTCGGCCGGACCGCCCTCGGCGCGCTCGACTCCCTCAAGCGCCGCATGCCGGAGCTGGCCTCCGCCGTCGCCGCCCAGCACGCCGCCGCCGTCCGGCTGACCTCCGCCGTCGAGGACGCGTACCGGCAGGAGGGCAAGCGGGTCCGCAACCGCCTCGACAAGGGCGCCGTCCTCGCGGGCGACGCCCTCACCCGGTGGCGGGGCTACCCCCTCGACACCACCGCCGACGAACTCCTCGACTCCCTCGCGGAATCCCTCGCCGCGCTGCTCCAGTGCGCCGTCGCCGCCGCCGACGAGCGGATCGCCCAGGTCTGGCGCCGCGAGCCGGCCTCCGGGGCGGTACCGCTGCCCGCGCCGGACCGGGAGGCGGCGGAACGTATCAGCATGGCCGTACGCCGCTGGCGGCGCGTGCTGGAGGAGCTCGCCGAGGAAGAGGTCGCCCAGCTCGGCAAGCAGCCCGCGCCCGACCCCGACGGCGTCGCCGCCCTCCTCGTCGCCGCCCTCCTCGGCGGCAAACGGGCCCGGCCGGCGGGCGAGAAGCTCGCCGAGCGGATCGGCGTACAGGCCGCCGTACGCCTGCGCGACCGCGGCGGAGAGCTGGTGAGCGACCACCTCGACCAGGTCCTGCGCGGCGAACGGGACCGCAGGCTCGCCCCGCTCCAGGCACTCGAAGTCACCCCCGAACCCCAGGCCGAGCTGATCGCCGCGCTGTCCGTACTGCAGAAGGAGAGGTGACGCGGTGACCGCTGTGACCGACCGCGACCACGCCGGCGACCGATGGGACGACGGGTTCATCGCACGCTCGCGCCACCGCGACGGCCGCAAGGGCGGCGCGCGCGGCGCCGGTGCGCGCACCGGCGACGCCCTCCTCGACGATGCCCTGCTCGACGCCGCCCTCCTCGCCAACGGCTACGAGGAGGACGGTGGCGACGGCGGTGACGGCGGCGGTAGCGAGGACGGCGAGGGCGACGAGGCACTCGTCCGGGCCGTCTCCGGCGCCGGGAGCGACGGCGGCAAGGCCCCCGCGCCCCCGCTCAGCCCCGAGGCCCGGGCCCTGCGGACGCGCCTCGACGCGCTGCGCCAGCTGGTCGGCCTGTCCCGCACCCGGCTCGACGGCAAGACCCTCGCGGAGGCCGGCCGGGTACTGGACGAGGCCGCCGCGCGCCGGGGACTCTCCCCCCAGCACACCGTCGTCGCCATCGCCGGAGCCACCGGAAGCGGCAAGTCCACCCTCTTCAACGCACTCGCCGGAGTGCAGATCTCCGAAACCGGGCTGCGCCGCCCCACCACCGCCGCCCCCATCGCCTGCAGCTGGTCCGACGGGGCCGCCGGCCTGCTCGACCGGCTGGAGATCCCCGGACGGCTGCGCCGCCGGCCCCGCGAGACCCCGGAGGCCGGGGCGCTGCGCGGCATGGTCCTCGTCGACCTGCCCGACCTGGACTCGGCGGTCGGCGCGCACCGGGAGCACGTCGACCGGGTGCTGGCGCTGGTCGACGCCGTGGTGTGGGTGGTGGATCCGGAGAAGTACGCGGACGCCGTCCTGCACGAGCGCTACCTGCGGCCGCTGGCTGGGCACGCCGAGGTGACCTTCGTCGTGCTGAACCAGGTGGACCGGCTGCCCGGCGAAGCCGCCGACCTCGTACTGGACGACCTGCGGCGGCTGCTGGACGAGGACGGGATCGCGCTCGGCGAGCACGGCGACCCCGGGGCCACCGTGCTCGGGCTGTCCGCCCTGACGGGCGAAGGGGTGGGGGAACTGCGCGAACTCCTCGGACAGTTCACCCAGGAGAAGGGCGCCGCGACCCGGCGGATCTCCGCCGACGTCGACCGGGCCGCGACCCGCCTGCGCCCGCTCTACGTCGCCGACGGGCACAGCGGGCCCTCCGGGCCCGAGATCGGCGAGGCGGCGCGCGCCGAGTTCGAGGACCGGCTCGCCGAGGCGGTCGGGGCGTACGCGGCCGGCCTCGCCGCCGAACGGGCCTGGCGGCGCAACGCCGGCAAGGCCTGCGGGACGCCCTGGCTGCGGCTGTGGCGCTGGTACGAGAGCCGGCGTACCCCGCGCTCGCTCGCAGGCCTGGCCGTCCTGTCGGCCAAGAACCGCACCCCGGGGGCGCCCGCCGCGCCCGCCGAGGAGGAGGTGACCGCCCGCCAGCGGGTGGAGCAGGCCGTACGGACGGTCGCGGACGCGGCCGTCACCGGACTGCCCGACCCCTGGGCGCAGGCCGTACGGGAGACCGCGGTGCGCGGCGCCGAGCGGCTGCCGGAGGCGCTGGACGAGCTGGCGGTGACGCTGGGCGCGGCCGTCGCGGTGCCCGGCGGCAAGCCGCCGCGGCCCGCCTGGTGGCCGGTCGCTGTGCTGGCGCAGGCGGCCATGACGCTGGTGCAGATCTTCGGCGGGCTGTGGCTGGTCGGGCAGATCGTCGGGGTCCTGGAGCCGAAGCTGCTGCCGCCGGTGCTGTTCATGGCGGCGGGGATCGTCGGCGGGCCGCTGGTGGAGTGGGCGTGCTCGATCACGGCGCGCGGACCGGCGCGCAGGTACGGCCAGGACGCCGAACGCCGGCTGCGGCAGGCCGCGGCCGGCTGCGGCCGGGCCCGGGTGCTGGAGCCGGTGGCGGCGGAGCTGCTGCGCTACCGGGAGGTGCGCGAGCAGTACGCGACCGTCGCCGCAGGGGGGACGAAGTTGTCCACAACCCGCCAGTAGTCCACAGGCCCGGGCGGGGGACCGGGGCGCGCGGCCAGCATGGTCGTACCTCGTGCGGACGGTCCGCACGGGTACGGAGCGCGGGGAGGGCGGCCGGGATGAACGACACCCTGGTGACGCTGGTGGGGCACGTGGCCACGCAGATCGACTTCAAGGAGACGGTGACCGGGCCGTCCGCGAGGTTCCGCTTCGCGGTGACCCCCCGGTACTACGACCGGCGCACGCAGACCTGGACGGACGCCCCCACCAGCTTCTACACCGTGTGGGCGCGCCGGGTCCTGGCGCTCAACCTGGCCAGTTCCGTCTCGGTGGGGGAACCGCTGGTGGTGCACGGGCGTCTGCGGGTCCGGGAGGATCCGCCCGACGGCGAGGGCGTCCGGTGGTTCTCGGCCGACATCGACGCGATCGCCGTCGGACACGACCTCAACCGCGGAACGGCGGCCTTCCGCAGGGTCGTCAAGACGGAGACCGCACTGATGGGGCCTCAGAAGGCGGCGGTGGTCTGAGTGTTCGAGGCGGCTAGGATTCCCCGGTACTCACGGGCACCTTGGTCTCCGGCCCGAAGGGGAGAACTGTGTCGATTGCTGTTCCCGCGTCCTCCGCAACCTCCGAGTCCCGCGCGGAGTCCACCGCGTCCGCGGGCGGCCCGGCCTCCGTGTCCACCTCCCCACCTGTCGCCGGCCCGGCCCGGCCGCAGGTTCCGCTTCCACCCGAACCAGAACCCGGGGCCGATCCCGCGGCCGATCCCGGGGCCGGACCCGTGGCCGCTGCCGGCCCCGGGGCGAGAGCCGGCGCCGGCGCGGCAGGCGCCGCGGGCACCGGACGCGGCTCCGTACGCCGGCCCCTGGCCGCCGCCCTGCTGGCCGCCGCCCTCACCGCCGCGCCCGGGGCCCGGGCGGCGGCCGACTCCGGCCCGGCCGCCACGGGCCGGGCGGCCGGGGGCGCGAGCGCCGTGCTCGACGGCCTCAAGACCTACGGGCAGGCGGTCCTGCGCGCCGGGGACGGCTCGGTCCGGCAGATCCCCGCCGGGCTGTACGAGATGCGGGTCGACGGCGGCGGCATGCTCCAGACGTACGGGGTCGGCGTCGCGGGCTACGCGCAGCCCCAGGCCCGGTACACGGAGAGCGGGTGGGGCGGCAGCCTCCTCGCAGGCAACGCCGAGGCGGGCCGGATCCGCTGGGTGCTGGAGCACTCCTATCCGCAGCACAACGACCTGGCCGGGCTGGCGAAGGCGGCCGGGGCCGGGGCGCTGACCGCGGAGAGCGCGGCGGCCGGGACCCAGGTGGCGATCTGGCGGCTGGCCGACGGGGCGCAGGTGGAGGCGGCCGACCCCGCGGCCGAACTGCTGGCCGACTACCTCCAGCGGGAGGCGGGCCGGCTGCCGGAGCCGCCGGCCTCGCTCGGCCTGGACCCCGGGCGGGTGTCCGGGCCGCTGACGGGGCCCGTCGGCACCCGGCTGGGCCCGCTCACCGTCCGGACGGGGGCGCAGAGCGTGAGCGTCACCCCCGACGCGGCCGCCACCGCCATGGGGGTGCGGGTGGTCGACGCCGAGGGGCAGCCGGTCACCTCCGCCGCGAACGGCAGCCGGCTGTACTTCGAGGTGCCCCCCGGCACCCCGGACGGGACGGCCTCGGTCACCGTGCACGGCTCCACGAAGGTGCCCGTCGGGCGCGTCTTCACCAGCGGGATCCCGGCCGAGGCGCAGATCGTGGCCGGCTCCAGCGAGTCCGCGGCGGCCGCCACCGCCACGGCCGTCTGGCCGTCCCCGCCGGCGGTCCCCGCCGGGGCGGTGGGCCAGCTGGCCGGTGCGGCGGAGGCGGCGACCGCCGCCGAGTCCGTCACGGCCGGGCCGGACTCCCCGGACGAGGAGGAGCGGCTGGCGACGAGCGGCAGTTCCGCGGCCACCCCGGTGATCGCCTCCCTCGCGGTGGGGCTGGTGGTGCTCGGCGGCATGGTGGTCCTGCTGTTGCGCAAGCGGCCGCTGGAGGGAGAGGACGGCGAGGGGTGATTCCGTCCGGCTGCCCCGGGTAAGCGGGGAGCGTGGCTGATCAGAAACTCACGACCTGGCGGGGCACGCTCGCGGCATGGGACCGGCGGCTGTTCGACGCGGTGGCACAGCGGCACTGGCCCGGCGCCGAACGGGTGCTGCCCGCCCTCGGGCGGGCCGCGAACCACGGCGTGCTCTGGGGCGGGACCGCCGCGGCGATCACCGTCCTGGGATCCCAGCGGGCCCGCAAGGGGGCGCTGACCGCGGCCGCCTCGCTGGCGCTCGCCTCCGCCACCATCAACACCGTCGGCAAATGGTCCGTGCGCCGGCCCCGGCCGCTGCTGGAGGGCGTGCCCCTGGTGCGGCGGCCGGCCGTGCAGCCGTGGACCACCTCCTTCCCGTCCGGGCACTCCGCCTCGGCGGCCGCCTTCACCGCCGGGCTCGCGCTGGAGGCCCCGGCGTGGGGGGCGGCGGTGGCGCCGGTGGCCGCGTCGGTGGCGTTCTCGCGGGTGTACACCGGTGTGCACTACCCGTCCGACGTCGTGGCGGGCGCGGCACTCGGGGTGGCGGCGGGGTTCGTCGTACGCGGTCTCGCGCGCCGTGCCGAGCAGGCACGGGCCGTACCGGGCCACGAGCGCCCGGAGACCGGGGCTCCCGCACTGCCGGACGGGGCCGGGCTGACGGTCGTGGCGAACACCGCCTCGGGGACGCCCCAGGCCGAGGTGCTCGGGCTCCTGCGCGAGCGGCTGCCGGCGGCGGAGATCGTGGAGTGCGCCGGCAGCGGGCTGGAGGACGCCCTGGCGGACGCCGCCGCCCGGGCCACCGTGCTCGGGGTGTGCGGGGGCGACGGCACGGTCAACGCCGCCGCGACCGCCGCCCTGCGGGCCGGGCTGCCCCTGGCGGTGTTCCCCGGCGGCACGCTGAACCACTTCGCCCTGGACCTCGGCCTCGCCGGCCCGGAGGACACCTGCCGCGCCGTGACCGCCGGCCACGCGGTCCGCGTCTCGGTGGGCCGCTTCACCCCGGCCCCCGTCGACGTCCCCGCCGACCCCCCGGCCGACCTCCCGCCGGAGGCCCGTGCCGACGCCGGCGCCCCCGGCCCCGCGGCGCCGGAAGGGGCGCGCCCACCGGTCCGCACCGGCGGGCAGTCGGGTTACTTCCTGAACAACTTCAGCATCGGGGCCTACCCCGAGCTGCTGCGGCACCGGCTGCGGTGGGCGCCGCGGATCGGCGGCGGTCCGGCCGCGGTGCTGGCCGCCTGGCGGGTGCTGCGCGCCGAGCGGCCTGTCCGCCTGACCCTCGCCGGCCGGCCCCGCAGCGCGTGGCTGCTCTTCGCGGGCAACGGCACCTACCAGGGCTCCGGCCCCACCCCCCGACGCCGCGCCGGCCTCGGCGAGGGCCTGCTCGACCTGCGCGTCGTCCACGGCGGCGGCCGCCCCGGCCCGCGCCTGCTCGCCGCCGCCTTCACCGGGCCCCTCACCCGGTCCCCCGTCCACGCGGCCACCCGCCTGCGCAGCCTGCGCATCACGGACATCCCCGCGGGCACCCCGTTCGCCTACGACGGCGAGTACGCCCAGGCCCCCTCCGCACTCACCCTCGACTCCCTCACCGACGCCCTGGTCGTCTACCGCCCCCGCTGAACGGCGCGTCCGTCCCGGGGAACGGGCCCCGTACCCGTCACGCCCCGGGTACACAGGGTCATCCACCCGCGCCCCGGCCCCCGCGGGGCACGGGGGCGGCCGAACGCGTTTCCCCCGGGGGATGGACGTACGGCAGTATGGGGTGTATCTGCCCACCATCGATCTGCCGGACGGTTTCTCTTGGCTGAGTTCATCTACACCATGCGCAAGACGCGCAAGGCACACGGCGACAAGGTCATCCTTGACGACGTCTTCCTGAACTTCCTGCCCGGCGCGAAGATCGGTGTGGTCGGCCCCAACGGCGCCGGCAAGTCCACCGTTCTGAAGATCATGGCGGGCATCGAGCAGCCGTCCAACGGCGACGCCTTCCTGTCGCCGGGCTACTCCGTGGGCATCCTCATGCAGGAGCCCAAGCTCGACGAGTCCAAGACCGTCCTGGAGAACGTCGAGGACGGCGTCGGCCCGATCAAGCAGAAGCTCAACCGGTTCAACGCGATCGCCGAGGAGATGGCGACGAACTACACCGACGAGCTGATGGAGGAGATGGGCAAGCTCCAGGACGACCTGGACCACGCCAACGCGTGGGACCTCGACGCCCAGCTGGAGCAGGCCATGGACGCCCTGGGCTGCCCGCCCGGCGACTGGCCCGTCACCAACCTCTCCGGTGGTGAGAAGCGCCGCGTGGCCCTCTGCAAGCTCCTGCTGGAGGCCCCCGACCTGCTGCTCCTCGACGAGCCCACCAACCACCTCGACGCCGAGTCCGTGAACTGGCTGGAGCAGCACCTGGCCCAGTACAAGGGCGCCGTCGTGGCCGTCACCCACGACCGCTACTTCCTCGACAACGTCGCCGAGTGGATCCTCGAGCTCGACCGCGGCCGCGCCCACCCCTACGAGGGCAACTACTCCACCTACCTGGAGAAGAAGGCCGAGCGCCTCAAGGTCGAGGGCAAGAAGGACGAGAAGCGCGCCAAGCGCCTCAAGGAAGAGCTGGAGTGGGTCCGCTCCAACGCCAAGGGCCGCCAGGCCAAGTCCAAGGCCCGCCTCGCCCGCTACGAGGAGATGGCGGCCGAGGCCGACAAGATGCGCAAGCTCGACTTCGAGGAGATCCAGATCCCGCCGGGCCCGCGCCTGGGCTCGATCGTGGTCGAGGTCAACAACCTCTCGAAGGCGTTCGGCGACAAGGTCCTCATCGACGACCTGTCCTTCACGCTGCCGCGCAACGGCATCGTCGGCATCATCGGCCCGAACGGCGCCGGCAAGACCACGCTCTTCAAGATGATCCAGGGCCTCGAGACCCCGGACTCCGGCGAGATCAAGGTCGGCGAGACCGTCAAGATCTCGTACGTGGACCAGGGCCGCGCCAACATCGACCCCAAGAAGAGCCTCTGGGCGGTCGTGTCGGACGAGCTGGACTACATCAACGTCGGCCAGGTCGAGATGCCGTCCCGCGCCTACGTCAGCGCCTTCGGCTTCAAGGGCCCGGACCAGCAGAAGCCGGCCGGCGTCCTCTCCGGCGGTGAGCGCAACCGCCTGAACCTCGCGCTCACCCTCAAGCAGGGCGGCAACCTGCTCCTCCTCGACGAGCCCACCAACGACCTCGACGTCGAGACCCTGGGCTCCCTCGAGAACGCGCTGCTGGAGTTCCCCGGTGCGGCCGTGGTCGTCTCCCACGACCGCTGGTTCCTCGACCGCGTCGCCACGCACATCCTGGCGTACGAGGGCGACTCGAAGTGGTTCTGGTTCGAGGGCAACTTCGAGTCCTACGAGAAGAACAAGGTCGAGCGGCTCGGCCCGGACGCCACGCGTCCGCACCGCGCCACCTACAAGAAGCTCACGCGGGGTTAGGCCGGGACCATGGCCAGACACCACTACCGGTGCCCCCTCCGCTGGGCGGACATGGACGCCTTCGGGCACGTCAACAACGTCGTCTTCCTCCGCTACCTGGAGGAGGCGCGCATCGACTTCATGTTCCGCCTGGCGCCCGGGGAGGGCAGCGAGTCCTTCACGGGCGGCTCCGTCGTGGCCCGCCACGAGATCGACTACAAGCTCCCCCTGGTGCACCGGCACGAGCCGGTGCTCATCGAGTCCTGGGTCACCCGGATCGGCGCCGCTTCCCTGACCATCCGCTACGAGGTCAAGGACGAGGCGACCGAGGACACCCCGGAGACCGTCTACGTCCGCGCCGAGACGGTCGTCGTGCCCTACAACCTCGCCGAGGGGCGGCCCCGCCGCATCACGGCCGAGGAGCGGCACTTCCTGGAGAAGTACCTCGACACGCCCGACCAGGCGCCCGGCCGCGCGTCCGGGGCCGCCGAAGGGCGCATCGCGGCATGAGCGGACAGCTGCGCCTCGCCGACTCCGGGGAGGCGGCGGACCTCGCCGCCTTCCTGGGCCGGCTGGTGCACTACGACCGCGCCGCCGCGGTCCGGCTGCAGGCCGCGGCCGGCGGCGGCGCGCTCGCCGTCTTCGGGCGGCCGCCGTCCTTCGAGGTCCTGGCCATCCGTACGGCGCGCCTCGCCGAGCCCCCGGCGACCCCGCTGGACGTCACCGTCTCGGCGGGCGAGCTGCTGGAGGCCGTCGACGAGAGCGGCGCCGGCGTCGTCGTGCCCGGGCCCGTCACCGGGCCGCCCTGGGCGGGCGTCCTGCCGCCCCGCGGCGGCTGGCGGCCCGTTCCCGGACTGCCCGGCCCCGAGACGGTACGGGCGGCCGTGGCCGCCGCCGTCGCCGAGTTCCGGGCCCGTGACGAGGCGCTGCCCCCGCAGCACCGGACCCGCTCCGAGCGGGACCGCATCGGCCGCGAAATCTGGTCGCGGACCCTCGGCGACACCGAACTCCCGCTGCGCGCCGTGCACGCCGCGCAGTCCCTCGGCTTCCTGCGGCCGGTACGCGCCACCGTCCCGGCCGGCGCCCCCGCGGCGGGCGGCCCCGCCCCGGTGGCCCTGTTCGCCTCCGGCGGGTGGCTGCGGCTGAGCACCCCGTACGGGTCCGTCGCGACCCGGCGCCCCGGCGGCAGCGGAGGGCTGGGCGCCCTCCAGGTACGCCCGCTGTAGCTAGCCGGCGGTGTTGATCATCGAGGCGGCCGCGTAGGTCAGGTACCTCCACAGCTGGGCCTCGTGCTCGGGCGCCAGGCCCAGCTCGTCCACCGCCACGCGCATGTGGCCCAGCCACGCGTCGTGCGCGGCCGCGTCCACCTGGAAGGGTGCGTGCCGCATCCGCAGCCGCGGGTGTCCCCGGTCCCGGCTGTACGTCGTCGGGCCGCCCCAGTACTGCATCAGGAACAGCGCGAACCGCTCCTCGGCGGGCCCGAGGTCCTCCTCCGGGTACATCGGGCGCAGCAGCGGGTCCCCCGCGACACCCTGGTAGAAGCGGTGGACCAGGCGGCGGAAGGTCTCCTCGCCGCCCACCTGCTCGTAGAAGGTCGTCTCCTGGACCGTGCTCTGCGGATCGTCATTCACCCGACCATCGTCTCAGACGCCCGGACGGAGGACCCCGGTCCTAGGACCACCCGCCCCCGCCCCGGCCGAGAGGTCGCCCCCGGGGCCCGCCCGCCGCACAGTGGAGACATGGGCACGGCGAAGGGCGGGGAGAAGGACCTGCGCGAGACCGCGCACGCCGCCCAGGTACGGGAACTCAGCGCCGCCAGCGTGCTCGAGGACCCGGCCTGGCGGGCGGCCTTCGCCGCCGTGCCCCGGCACCTGTTCGTCCCGTACTTCTGGACCGGCCGTGGAGCCGGACACGAGCGGCTCTGGGCCGAGGACCCGGACCCCGAGCACCGGGCCCGCTGGCTGCGCGGGGTGTACACCGACGCCCCGCTCGCGACCAGGCTGCGCGACGGCGAGCTGGTCTCCTCCAGCAGCCAGCCCTCCCTGATGGCCAAGATGCTGGACGCCCTGGAGGTGCGCGACGGGCACAACGTGCTGGAGGTCGGCGCCGGCACCGGGTACAACGCCGCCCTGCTCTGCCACCGGCTCGGCGACGCCCTCGTCACCACGGTGGACCTCGACGAGGAGATCACCGAGTCGGCGCGGTCCCATCTGGCGGTGCTCGGCTACCACCCGGCCGTGGTCACCGGGGACGGCGCGCGCGGCTGCCCGGCCCGGGCGCCCTTCGACCGGATCCTGGTCACCTGCACCCTGCCGCTGATCCCGCCCGCCTGGCTCGGCCAGTGCCGGCCGGGGGCGCGGATCCTGGCCCCGCTGTCGACCGGGCTGATCGCGCTCACCGTCCGCGACGCCGGTTTCGCGGAGGGCCGCTTCCTGCACACGTCCGCCTACTTCGTCCCGCTGCGCGGGGCCACCGCCGCGCCGGAGCCGCCCGGGGCGACCGGGCCGGTGCACGGGCTCCCGTACGAGCTGGTGGAGAACGAGCGCTTCCAGTTCCTGCTGATCCTGACCGCCGGCGTGCTGCACCCCCGCGAGGCGCTGGACCTCTGGCGCCGCGAGGGCCGGCCGGCGCGCGAGCGGTTCGGCGTCACGGTCACCCCGCAGGGCCAGTGGGCCTGGCTCGACGATCCCCAGGGGCCCTACGTGTGGCCCCTGGGGGAGGAAACCGGGGGCGACTAGCCGCGGCGGACGGTGATGGTGGTCCAGGCGCCCACGTGGACGCGGTCGCCGTCGGCGAGGGGGACCGGGACGTACGGCTGGATGGGCTCCTCGCCGCCGTTGATGGTGGTCCCGTTGGTGGAGTTCTGGTCGACCACCGCCCAGCTCAGGTCGGGCTGCTGGACGAGCACCGCGTGCTGGTGGGAGACGCCCGGGTCCTCCGGCGGCACCGCGAGGTCGATGTCCGGGGACTCGCCCGTGGAGGCGCGGCGGCGGCCGATGGTGATCTGGCCGCCGGAGAGCGGGAGGTGCTGCTCCGGGGAGTACGCGGGCAGGTTCAGCCCGGCGGCCTCGGGGCCGCTGCGCTGCATCATCGCCAGGAAGTACGAGCGGTCGGGGCCGATCGTCGCCGTCCACGAGGCGCTGCCGTGCGGCGCCGGGGAGGACTCGGCCTGCGGCGGCTGCGGCTGCTGGTACTCGGGCTGCGGCGGGGGCTGCCGCTCGTAGCCCGGCTGCCGGTACTCCTGCTGGGCGGCCTGTTCCCGGTACTCCTGCTGCGCCGGCTCCTGCCGTACGGGCTGCTCCTGCGCGGGCGGCTGCAACAGCCAGTCGTCCTCGCCCTGGAGCGGCTCGGCCGGGCGGTTGACGCGCGAGGGGCGGGAGCCCTGGTACTCGAAGTGGTCCTGGGAGAACACCGGCTGGGGCGGGAGCGGCGGCGGCGGGGGCGGCGGCGGGACCGCGCCCGTGCCGGGGCCGGCCGCCTGGACCGCGCCCGGAGCGGCCTCGGGGACCGGCGGGGCGTACGGGGTCGCCGTACGGGTCAGGAAGTTGTACCGGCACTCCTCGCAGAACGGCGCCATCGCCTCGCGCGGGGTCCGGCACTGCGGACACAGCTCGGCCTGGGCGGTCGGCTCTCCGCCGGCGGGAGGATAGCCGTAGGAGGGCGACGCGGGGGCGCCCGCGGGGGCGGCCATCCGGTGGCCGCAGACCTCGCACCAGTCGTCGGAGGCGGACTGGTGGCCGTTCGGGCAGGTCGGCATCGCGGCGGCTCCCCCTTCTCCCTGCGTCATCGCGTCAGGCTTGTTCTCAGGTCTTCTTCACTCGGACGGTCTGCGTCGAACGCGTTTCAAGGGTCATCTCGTCGGCATCGGCGACCTTCGCCTTCAGCCGCACAGTACCCGCCGCCGCGTCCACCACATCCACCACCTTCGCGAGCAGTTTCGCAGTGTCGGCGTTCCCGGAGGCGCTCGCCAGTTGGACGGCACGGCCCAGTTTCGCCGTCGCGCCGTCGACATCGCCCATCTTGCGGGCTTCCAGCCCCTGCTGGATAGCCTCCGCCAGCTCCGCCTGGCCCGTGTAGTGCGCCACCTGCCGGCTGATGGCCGTCGAGGCGGCCAGGTCGTCCGTCCACACCGCCCGCACCAGCCCCTGCGCCAGCGGGGGCCGCGGCTCGCCGTCCGGGCCGGGCAGGACGAGCGAGGCCCGGGCGGCCAGCATCTCCTGGCCCACGGTTCCTTCCGGCACCCGCACGCACACGTGGTACTCGCGGGACTCGTCGCCCCACGAGCCGGTCGGGTAGTCCCCGGCGCGCGGGCCCGCCTCGGTGCGGCGCCCGGTCAGGTCCTGGACGGCGGGGGAGACCTGCTTGACGTACCGGATCTCCGCGCCGACCGGCGTCCACAGGCGCAGCGCGACGTCCGCGACCTCCTTGCCCATGACGTTCTCCATCATGCGCGTGAAGTCCTCGGCGAGGTGGGCCGGGTCGGCGACGATGTCGGCGGAGCCGAGCAGCGCGCTCGCGATGCCGGTCACCTCCTTCACCTCCCAGTCGGTGCCCACCCCGCGCGCGTCACAGGTGAAGCGGCCGGAGCAGGCGTCGAGGGTGGCGCGCAGCACGGCCGGGTCCTCGTGCTCGTTGCGGCCGTCGGTGAGCAGGATGCCGTGCCGGATCGTGGCGGAGGACCGGCGCAGCAGGCCGTCGGCGAGCCGCAGCCAGGTCCCGATGGCCGTGCCGCCGCCGGAGCGCAGGCCGCGCAGCGCCTCCTTGGCCTGGGCGCGGGTGGCCGGGCCCGCGGTGGCGAGGCCGCCCTGGCCGGGGTAGACCTCCCTGGCCTCGTGCGTCCCGGCGATCACGGCGAAGACGGTGCCGTCGCGCAGGGTGTCGATCGCCGCGGCGGTGGCCTCGCGGGCGCCGCGCATCTTGTCCGGCGGGTACTCCATGGAACCGGAGCAGTCGACCATGATCACGACGGCCGCTTCCCGGCCGAGCGGGCGCGCGGCGGTGGCCGCCGCCCCGCCGGTGGAGGTGACCGTCACGATGGCGTGCACGTCGCGCCCGCCGGCGGGCAGGAACTCGTTCTGGTACACCTCCACGCTGAAGCGGGGGGCGCTCGGCTTGGCGAAGTTCGCCATCGGTTGGACTCCTCCTCCGGGCTGGCTGGGCAGGGCGTCAGGTCCGGGGCCGGACCTGTGGTTCCGCTTCGGGTCCGCTCAGGGGGCGGGGTGCGCTTCCGCGGGGGCCGGGGGCGCTGCCTCCGCCGGGTCGCCGAAGGGCACGACGGCGACGGTGACGTTGTCGTGGCCGCCCCCGTCCAGGGCGTGCCCGACCAGTACCTGCGCGCTGTGCAGCGGGCGGGCGGCCGCGTCCACGGGCAGCACCTGGGCCATCTCCCGCGCGGACTCGGCGTAGTTCCACAGGCCGTCGGTGCACACGACGAGCACGCCGGGGTGGTCCGGTCTGAAGCTGGCGGTGTGCGGATCGAGGTCGTACGCGTCCGCCCCGAGCCAGCCGGTGATGGCGTGGGCCCGGACGTCGGCGTAGGCCTCGGCCTCGCCCATCAGGCCCGCCGCGACCATCTGGGCGGCCCAGGAGTCGTCCTCGGTGAGGCGGCGGGGGAGGGCGGCGCGGTCGTCCGGCACCCAGTAGGCGCGGCTGTCGCCGACCCAGCCGATGGTGAGGACGCCGCCGCTGACGACGGCTCCGACCAGGGTGCAGGCCGGGGCGTTCTGCGCGCCGGGGGGCTGCGGGGCGAGGGCGCTCACCGCGGCGGCCGCCGCGAGGATCGCCTCGCGCATGGCCTCCGAGGGGTGGGCGCCGCGCGGAAGGGCTTCGAGCAGCGCCTCGTTGGCGGCGCCGGCGGCGGCCGCCGACGCCTCGTCGGGGCGGCTGGCGGAGGAGACACCGTCGCAGACGATGGCGACGGTGGCGGCGGAGCCGTCGGGCAGGGCGGTGGCCGACACCGCGAAGGAGTCCTCGTTGCGGTGGTGGCGCAGGCCGCGGTCGCTGACGGCGGCGACGCTGCAGAGCTCCTCCTCGACGTGGTCCCGCTCGCGGGGCTGCGCGTGCCCGCAGTGCTCGCAGTACCCGTCGGTGTCCACCTGGCCGGCGCGGCAGGCGACGCAGGTCCTGCCCTCCCCCTGCGGGGCGCCGTACGGGGCCTCGTGCGGGTCGCCCTGCGGGGTGCCGCCGTACGCGGCCTCGGGCGGGTCGCCCTGGGGAGTGCCGCCGTGCGGGGCCTCGGGCAGGTCGCCCTGCGGGGTGCCGTCCTGCCGGTCCTCGTGCGCGTGCGGGCCGGCCTGGGCGGCGGCGCCGTACGGGGCTCCGGGTCCGCCGGCGGGCGGGTCGTGGCGGACGCCGCCGGTGCCCGCGTGCGGGGCCGCCGGGCCGCCCTGGGGGGCGCCGCCGTACGGGGCCCCGCGCGGGGGGTCCTGCGGGGCGGGGTGGTACGGGTCCTCGGAGCCGCCGACCGCGGAACCCCACGGGGCCCGCGGCCCGGCTTCGCCCTCCCACCCGGGCGCGGGC
Source organism: Streptomyces sp. NPDC048352 (assembly GCF_040651895.1). Lineage (NCBI taxonomy): Bacteria > Bacillati > Actinomycetota > Actinomycetes > Kitasatosporales > Streptomycetaceae > Streptomyces > Streptomyces sp. NPDC048352. The sequence goes on along the minus strand of NZ_JBEZKZ010000016.1, from coordinate 85,296 downwards.
ACCCCGTACCCGGCCGCGGCCCCGCCGGGTACCGGGGCGGAGTAAGCGGCCCCCGCCGGGACGGGGGCGGGCTCGGGGACGGCGGGCGCGGCCGGGGGCGGCGGCTCGTGGCCGGCCCGGCCCGCCGCACCCGGGGTGGGGGTGACCGGGAGGGTCGGGGTGGGATCCGCGGGAGGGGGCGCGGCGGAGAGGGCGTATCCGCACACGCCGCAGAAACGGTCACCCTCTTCCAGGGGCTCCGCGCAGCCGGGGCAGCCCGACAGCCGATGCATCGACATACTCACACCCACGTCCGGGGACGGAAACGGTTTGCCCGTTCCACCAGTTCGATCCGCTCCTCGCCCCGCTGCGCCAGCCGGGCGAGGACGCGGTAGGAGCGTTCCAGGCCGAAGCGCAGCCCCCGCTCGTCCAGTTGACAGCCGAGCAGCGAGGTCCGGCCGGGGTCGGCACCCCGGCTACCCGACAGTACCCAGTCCAGGGCGGCGCCCAGAACCTCCGTCGCCAGCCGCTCCTGCCGCTCCGGGTCCAGCCCGAACCGCCGCAGCGCCTCCACCTGGACGGACGCCGCCACCAGGTCGGGCAGCAGCTCCTCCTGCGGGGAACGGTCGCGCAGGCGTGCCCGTACGGCCGCCACCCGTGCGGCGGTGTAGTGGATCGAGGCCTCCGGTACGGATTCCAGGGTGCGCACCGCCGCCTCACGGTCCCCGGCCGCCAGCTGGACCCGGGCCAGCCCGAAGGCGGCGCTGACGAACCCCGGGTCGGTGATCCAGACGAGCCGGTAGTACTCGGCGGCGTTGTCCAGCTGCCCCAGGACCTCCGCGCACAGCCCGAGCGCCAGCTTCGGCGCGGGCTCGCCCGGGAAGGCGTCGTAGACGGCGTCGAAGGACAGGGCCGCTATCTCGTCGTCCCCGGTGGCGAGGGAGGCGATCCCGCGGGCCCACACCACCCGCCAGTCGTCCGGATACCGGGCCTCGAGGGCGGCCAGGGCCTGCCCCGCCACGGCCAGTTCGCCCAGCTCCAGCCGGGCGCGCAGTTCCCGCAGCCGCAGCTCGGCGGAGTCGGCGGGGGCCGAGCCCAGCGCGCCGAGCAGGTCGGCGGGGGCGGAGGCGAGCAGGCCCGCCAGGAAGCCGGCGTTGGGGTCGGCCGGGTCCACCAGGGGCACCGGCAGGGCGAGTGCCGTGTCGCGGGCGTCGAGCACCGCGAGCCCGGCCGCGGCGGGCAGCGGCGTACGGGCGCCCGGGCCGCGGGCGGGCGCGGGCGCGGCGGCCGCGGGCGCCTGCCGAGGTCCGGGCAGGGCGGCCCCGGCGACGTGGGTGGCGGTGGTGCCGAGCGCGGGCCCCGCCGCCCCGCCGCTCCCCGCGAAGGCGGCTCCGGCGGGCGAAGCGGACGGAGTGGGCGGAGCGGGCGGAGGGGACGGAACGGACGGCGCGGGCGCGGAAGCGGCGCCGGCCGGTCCGGCCGGCTCCGGCGCGGAGACCGGCGCGTGCGCCGGGCCCTGCGGCAAGCCCGCAGCCTGCCCCGGGACCTGCCCGAGGAGCTGCCCCGGGCCCTCGGGGGACCCCGCCGGCTCCGCGGACCCCGCGCCCGTGATCCGGCTGAAGAGCCCGCCCCGCCGGGAGGCCACGGACCGCACGCCCAGCCGGGACACCTCGGCCCCCGGCGCGTCCTCGTACAGCTGCGTGTCCGGGACCCGCAGCTCCGGCCCGAACAGCGTCGACAGCTGCGGCCGCGGCCGGCCCGTCTGCAGCGCGACCACCTCCCGCAGCACACCCGTCAGCTGGTCGGCCATCTCCTGCGCGGACGCGAACCGCCGCCCCGGATCCGGATCGGTCGCCCGGACCAGCAGCCGGTAGAAGGACTCGTACCGCTGGAACACCTCGATGTGCTCCGGATCCGGCAGCGAGTCCACGAAGACGTTCGTGTAGCCCTGGAAGTCGAAGGTCAGCACCGCCAGCGTGCGCGCCACCGTGTACAGGTCCGAGGCCACCGACGGCCCCAGCTCCGCCACCTCCGGCGCCTGGTAGCCCACCGTCCCGTAGATGGCCGACTCCTCGTCGTCCATCCGGCGGACCGCACCCATGTCGATCAGCTTCAGCTGGTCCTGCTGCTGGATCGCGTTGTCGACCTTGAAGTCGCAGTACAGGAGGTTGCGGCTGTGCAGGTGCCCGAGGGCCTCCAGGGCCTCGATCCCGTACGCGCACGCCTGCTCCACCGGCAGCGGATCACGCCGCCCGTCCGGGCGGCGCCGCTCGTTGGCGATCTCCTTCAGCGACTTGCCGCCCACGTACTCCATGACGATGTAGCCGTCCAGCGAACCCGTCCGCTGGTCCAGGTGTTCCACGAAGTTGTAGATCCGCACGATGTTGGAGTGCTCGATCTCCGCGAGGAAGCGCCGCTCGGAGATCGCCGCCTCCATCGCGTCCTGGTCCCCGGTGTCGAGCAGGCCCTTGAGCACCACCCACCGGTCCGACACCGCCCGGTCCACCGCCAGGTAGACCCAGCCGAGCCCGCCGTGCGCCAGACAGCCCGCCACCTCGTACTGGCCGTGCACCACGTCGCCGGCCCGCAGCTTGGGCACGAAGGAGTACGGGTGCCCGCACTTGGTGCAGAACCCCTCCGTACGGCCCGGCCGCTCCCCCCGCGCCCGGCCCACCGGAGCGCCGCAGTCCGAGCGCGAGCAGAACCGCTTGCGCTCCGGCACCTCCGGACGCTCCAGCACCGCCGCCGAAGGATCCGGACGCGGCACCTCCGGGACGCTGACCAGCCCCGCGCCCAGCCGGCTGCGCCCCGAGGAGGACGCCGCGGAACCCGAACTGCGCACCGACACCGACCGGGTGGACGCCGAGCCCGGGAGCGACCGCGACAGCCGCCCCGACACCGAGCGGCGCGAGGACGAGGAGCGCGAGGACCTCGACGAACGGGCCGACGCGGAGGAGCGGCCGGAGCCGCGCGAACCCGCCGACCCCCGCGAGTCGCCCTGCCGGGCGGCGCTCGTCATCCCCGTCGGCGGCGACACCAGCTCCCCGGCGCCCGCCGCGACCGCACCCACCGGAGCGAGCCCGCAGGTGTCGCAGTACACCTCGCCGCCGCCCATGTCCTCGTACGCCCCCGGGCAGCCGGGGCGAAGGCACGGCGTTCCGATCAGGCTCATGCGTCCTCCTCCCCCGGCCCCACGGGCCGGTCCGTCCCGGGCCGGTGCTCCTGCGGCGCCGCCGCCTGCGCCGCCGCCTGCTGGTAGCGCCAGACCGCCTGCTCCGCCGCCCGCAGGTCGCAGGGCGCGCTCCACAGCATCCGCCGGGCCGCGTCGTACCGCTCGATCAGCAGCGGATCCTCCGCCAGACCCTGCCGGGCCACCTTGGCCTTGTACGCGTCGAGCCGCCCGCGCAGCTCGGCCCGGACCGCCAGCGGCGCCGTCACCGCGGTCAACGATTTACGGGCCCGCCGGAGTTCCTCCTCGGCCCGGTCCTCCAGCGCGTCCAGCAGCGGGGACAGCCGGTGCCACTGCGAGCGCCGCCGGTACTCGGCCGCCGCCGCCAACTGCTCCTGGAGGGCCGTCGGCGGACCGCTCACCGCCGGAACCTCCGACGCCGCGATCTTCGCCAGCACCTCCACGCGCGCCGTCCGCGCCTCCGCCAGCGTCCGGTCGGCCCGCGACAGCAGGTCCCGCACCGCGATCAGCCGCTGCTCCGCGTCCTGCCGCACGGTCAGGACCGCCTCCACCTCGCGCCGTACGTCGTCCAGCGCGCGCGCCGCCCGGTCGTAGCGGGCGGTGTCCGGACGGCCCCCGCCCGGCGCGGAACTCCCCGACGCCGGCAGCCAGAAGGCCAGCGGGTCCGCGATCACCGCCTCCCGCAGCTGCGCCAGCTCGGCGGTGATCTCCTCCAGGTCGTCCCCCGAGGGGTGCTCACCCGGCCGCACCCCCACCGAGTGCGCCAGCGAGCGCGTCCGGTGCAGCTCGGCCGCGAGCAGGTCGATCCGCGCCGGCAGCGCCGACCAGACGGCGTCGGCGGCGACCACCACGTCCAGGGACGACGCGTACAGCTCGTTCATCCGCGCCACCAGCTCGGCCAGCGAGAAGCGCTCGGCCAGCCCCACGCCCTGCGCCCCTGCCCCGGCGATCGTCACCCCCGGTCCGCGCAGCCGCTCCGTCAGCTCCGCCAGGTCCTCACGGCTGGGCCAGCGGCGCCGCTCGCGGATCTCCCGGGCGGCGGCCAGCGCCCCGCTGTAGGCGTCGAAGTACGTCCACAGGCGGGTCACCGCCGCGTCGGCGGCGGCCCACCGCTCCTTGGTGACCCCGCTCAGCGCGGCACCCTCCAGCAGCCGCCGCCCCGCGTGGTCCTGGAGAGCGAGCAGGGAGGTCTCGACGGCCTCGTGCTCCGCGCCCAGGCGCGCCAGCGCGCGGTCGACGTCGTCCCGGTCCATCACCGGCCCCGCCCCCGGCCGGCCCGCACCGGGCCCGCCCGCAGGAGGTCCCCCCGCCGGGAGGCCGCCCGCCGGGAGGCCGCCCGTACGGGACCCGCTCGTATGGGGCTCGCTCACGTACCGCTCCGAATCCGCCACCGGCCTCAGCCGTCCCGGTACTTGGGCGCCGGCGGCACGCCGGCCCCCGGCAGCACGCCCTCGAAGTGCTTCTTGTACGAGGTCGCCCACGGGCTCTGGTCACCGCCCGCCCGGTAGTTCTCCAGCACCTTGTTCACCCGGCGCACCAGGTCCGAGGCGTCCTTGTTCATCGCCACCCCGTAGAACTCGCGGGTGAACGGCGCCCCGACCAGCTGCACCGAAGGGTCCTGCGCCGCCTGCCCGGCGGCCAGCGCGTTGTCGGTGATGATCCCGTCCACCTCGCCCAGCTGGAGCCGCACCAGGCAGTCCAGCTGGTTCGGCACGGACACCCCGACCGCGCCGTACGACTGGGACCTCAGGGCCGCCTCCGCCGTGGAACCGGCGGCCGTGCAGATCCGGCGACCCTTCAACGAGGCGTCGTACCCCTTGATCGGCGAACCCTTGGGCACCAGCACCTGCTGCCCGGCCTCGAAGTACGCCGTGGAGAAGGCCACGTCCTCCAGGCGCTTGCAGTTGATCGTCATGGTCCGCACGACGATGTCGACGCGGCCCTCCTGGAGCGCCGGGATCCGCTGACTGGTCGGGACGGCCCGGTAGATGACCAGCTCCTCGTTGCCGAGGATGTCCTTGGCTATGGCCTTGACCAGGTCGATGTCGAAACCGTCCAGGTGGCCGTCCGGGTTGCGGTAGCCCCACTTGAAGCTGTTCTGGTCCACGCCCGCCACGAGCTTGCCCGCCTTGCGGATCCGCTCGATCGCCGGACCGTCCAGCCCCGAGGGGCGCAGGCTCGCCTCCGGGTCCTGGCAGGTGTCGGCCGGCGCGAGCGGCACCGCCGCCACCGAAGCCGGCTCGTGCACCACCCCGGACCCGCCGCCGGGCGAGGAGCCCGCGAGCGGCAGCAGCACGGCCGCCGCCGTCACCGCGCAGGCCGCGGCCATCGCGCTCACCCCGCCCCAGCCGCGCAGCCGGCCCGCCGCGCGCCGCACCCGGGCCGCACCGGACGGGCGCGGCCCGGCGGCGGCCGGCGCCCCGGCGCCCTCCGCCTCCTGCGGCGTCCCCGTCCCGTACCGCCCGGGCCGCTCCGGCCGTGTCCCTCGTATCCGCATCGATCTCACCTGTACTCCGAAAGCCTGCGGCCGATGCCGAGGAGGGCCGCCGCCGCGCCGGCGACCGCCAGCACCGCCGAGCCCGTCACCAGCCCGCCCAGGGCGCCGAGTCCGTCCCGGGCGGCCAGGGTGAACTGCTTCTGCTCATGGGCCACGGCCCGCTCCAGGGAGGCGTCCACCGTGTCGAACGAGGCCCCGCTGCTGTCCTTGTGCGTCTCGTCCCCGATGACCTGGGGCAGGGCGAGCTCGTAGTCGCCCTTCATGTCGGCGTCACGGGCCGCCGCGTGCCGCTGCTTCCACTGCGCCACTCCCGCCACGGCCTTGGAGACGGGCTCCCGCCCGCTGCCGTCGTCGGCCAGCCGCAGCGCCCGCGCCAGACCGGCGTCGAGCTGTTCCATGTTCTTCTCGTAGTCCACGTCGTACTTGTCGGACTTCTTGTCCTCGGCCAGTACGGCGCCCCGTGCGATCAGCGTCAGGTTCTCGTTCGCCCGCGCCTGGAGCGAGGCGATGCGCGCGTCGTTGAGCACCTTCAGGGACTCCTGCCCGTCCGCCCTGGCCTCACCCAGCCCGGCCCGGGCCACCGACTGGCCCACCGTCAGCCACAGCAGCACCACCGCCGCCGCGGCGGTCGCCGCCAGCAGACCGTGGTTGAACACCCGGTTGGTACGCCGGTAGCTGCGCCGCTGCGCCCAGCCGAGCGCACCGAGGGCGAGCACGCCCGCAGCCGTCGCCGCCACCGGCCAGGACCGGGCGTCGTCGTAGTCCGTGTACAGCCGGCCCGTCTCCGCCTCGTACAGCCGCTGCGCGGCCGGCAACAGCACGGTGCTCATCTGCTCGTTGGCGTAGCGCAGGTAGGCGCCGCCGAGCGGCAGGCCCTGCCGGTTCGTCGCCCGGGCCTGCTCGATCAGGCCGGTGTAGCGCGGCAACTGCTCGCCGAGCAGGGCGATCTCCTTGCGGGACTCCCCGCCGGCCCCGGTGTTGGCCGCCGCGCTCACCAGCAGCCGGGAGGCGTTCGCGATGTCCTTCTCGTATCGCTTGCGGACCTCCCGCGGCTCCTGGGCGCCCGCGAGGAAACCGCTGGAGGAGGCCGTGTCGGCATCGGCGAGGGACCGGTAGATGCTCGCCGCGTCCGCGCTCAGCGGCTGGCTGCGGCCCACCACGTCCTGCGCGGCCGCGACCCGGCCGGCGACCTCCCACACGGCCACGGCGCCGAACAGCACGACCAGCGCGGCCAGCACCGCGCCGATGATCCGCAGCCGGCCCGGTTCGGTCGTCGCCGCGGCGCGCAGCCGCTCCACGCCCTCGGCCCAGGCGGTACCGCGCCCGGGCGGCGCGGGCGGCGGCCCGGAGGTACCGCCCCCGGGCGCGGACGCGCGTGTCGTGATGGCCACCGTGACCTCCCCCTCGGTCCCTCTGCTCCGCAGCAGTATGGCCGTAGCAGCGCCCGGCCACAGCACCCGGTGCCCGATCTTGGACGATCCCCCTTCCGAACCGCCCCGGCCGACGGCCCCTGTCCCGCCCCCGCGGTTTCCCCCGTCACTCCCGACCGTCAATACGCCGCAAGGGCCCCGGCGGTTCCCGCCGTACGGCTTGGCAGGCCGGTTTCACTCGATGGGATGTGGTCCCCGGACGCGGCTGACCTCCCCGTACGGGGGATGGCCCGGCGCCGTGACGAAGCGGGGGACCGGGCGCGCCGGCCGGGCCCGGCTCCGTCTTCTCCCGGGAAGGGCGCCTCACTCGAAGTGGGCGCGGAGCCTCGTCAGGGCGGCGGGCGGCGCGTGCAGGGCGTCCAGGCCCAGGAGGGCGGCGCCCAGGACCGGGGCCGCCGTGACCACCGAGACGCGGGCCCGGGGCGCGCGGTGGGACAGCAGTTCCTCGATGCGGCCGTTCAGCTGCGGGTGCCGGGCCGCGAGGACGCCGCCGCCCAGCAGCACCGGCACCTCCTGACCCAGCAGCCCCAGCCGGTCCAGAGCCACCGAGGCCAGCGCCACCACCTCCCCGGCCTGCCGCTCCACGACCGCCGAGGCCACCGCGTCGCCCGCCGCCGCCACCGCGAACAGCACCGGCACCAGCTCGTGCAGCCGCCCCCGGTCCAGCCCGCCCAGGTGCAGCGCCTCGATCAGCGCGGCCATCGACGCCAGCCCGAAGTGCGCCGGCAGGGCCGCCGCCAGGGCCGTCGGGCCGCCCCGCCCGTCCTCGGCCCGCGCCGCCCACCACAGCGCCTCCTGCGCCAGGCCGCTCCCGCCGCCCCAGTCCCCGGAGATCTGCCCGAGGGCGGGGAACCGGGCGGTGCGCCCGTCGGGGAGCATCCCCACGCAGTTGATGCCCGCCCCGCACACCACCGCGACCCCCCGCGGCCGGTCCACGCCCGCCCGCAGGATCGCGAAGGTGTCGTTGCGCACCTCGGTGGCCGCGCCCCAGCCGCGCGCCGCGACCGCGTCGGCCAGCCGGCGCTCCTCCACCGGGAGGTCGGCGTTGGCCAGGCAGGCGGAGACCCGCGCCGCGCGGGGCACCCCGGGCAGCCCGGCGGCCGCCGCGGCCTTGGCGACGGCCTCCGCGAGCACGTCCACGGCCGCCTCCACCCCGGTCAGGGGCGGCTGGAAGCCCCCCGCCCGCCCGGTGCCGAGGACCGTTCCGTCGGCGGCGACGAGGGCGGCGTCGGTCTTGCTGTTGCCCGCGTCGATCGCGAGGACGGCGGGGGCCATCGGGACCGCGGGCCCGGCTACGCCCATGGCAGGTGCTCCTTGTTGTGCGCGAGCAGCCGGTCCGTCAGCCCCTCGGCCAGGTCGTACTGCCCGACGAGCGGGTGCGCCAGCAGGGCCCGGAAGACCCGCTCGCGCCCCCCGCGCAGGGCCGCGTCCAGTGCGAGCTCCTCGTACGCGCTGACGTGCGCGACCAGCCCGGCGTACAGCGGGTCGAGGCGGGGCGCGGGCAGCGGTACGGGGCCGTCGCCGTCGACGCGCGCCTGCACCTCGATCACGGCGTCGTCCGCCAGGAAGGGCAGGGTGCCGCCGTTGCGGGTGTTGACCACCTGGACGGACGGCCCGCCGCCGCCCAGCAGGGCGGCCGCCAGGTCCACGGCCGCCTCGGAGTAGAAGGCCCCGCCCCGCGCCGCCAGCAGTGCGGGTTTCTCGTCGAGCGCGGGATCCCCGTACAGGGCGAGGAGTTCCCGTTCCATCGCGGCGACTTCGGCGGCCCGCGACGGCTTCGCGCCCAGCTCGCGCACCACCTCGTCGTGGGCGTAGAAGTAGCGCAGGTAGTACGAGGGCACCACGCCGAGCCGGTCGAGCAGGGCGCGCGGCAGGCGCAGGTCGGCGGCGACGGCGTCCCCGTGTCCGGCGAGCAGCCGCGGCAGGACGTCGGGGCCGTCCGGGCCGCCCAGGCGCACTCCCAGTTCCCAGGTCAGGTGGTTGAGGCCGACGTGTTCGAGGTGGAGCTCGGCGGGCGCCACCTCCAGCAGCGCCGCGAACTTCCGCTGGAGGCCGATGGCGACGTTGCACAGCCCGACCGCCTTGTGCCCGGCCCGGAGCAGGGCCCGGGTGACGATCCCCACCGGGTTGGTGAAGTCGATGATCCAGGCGTCCGGGGCGGCCCGGCGGACCCGTTCGGCGATGTCCAGGACGACCGGGACGGTGCGCAGGGCCTTGGCGAGGCCGCCCGCGCCGGTGGTCTCCTGGCCGACGCAGCCGCACTCCAGGGGCCAGGTCTCGTCCCGGAGGCGGGCCGCCTGCCCGCCGACGCGCAGCTGGAGCAGTACCGCGTCGGCTCCGGCCACCCCGGCCTCCAGGTCGGAGGTGGTGGTGACGCGCCCGGGGTGGCCCTGGCGGGCGAAGATCCGCCGGGCCAGTCCGCCGACCAGCTCCAGCCGGTCGGCGGCGGGGTCGATCAGGACGAGTTCCGTGACGGGCAGGGTGTCGCGCAGCCGCGCGAAGCCGTCGGCCAGTTCGGGGGTGTAGGTGGAACCGCCGCCCACCACTGCGAGTCTCATCGGGGTCAGCCTTTCACTCCGGTCAGGGTGACTCCCTCGACGAACGCCTTCTGGGCGAAGAAGAAGAGGACGATCACCGGGGCCATGACGAGCACCGTCGCCGCCATGGTCAGGTTCCAGTTGGTGTGGTGCGCCCCCTTGAAGGATTCCAGCCCGTAGCTGAGGGTCCAGGCGGCCGGGTTGTCGGAGGCGTAGATCTGCGGGCCGAAGTAGTCGTTCCACGCGGAGAAGAACTGGAACAGCGCGACGGCCGCGATCCCCGGCTTCGCCATGGGCAGGACGACGCGCAGCAGGGTGCGCACCTCGCCGCACCCGTCGACGCGGGCCGCGTCGAGGTACTCGTCGGGGATGGTCAGCAGGAACTGCCGGAGCAGGAAGACGGAGAAGGCGTCGCCGAACGCCAGCGGGACGATCAGCGGCCACAGGGTGCCGGAAAGGCCCAGCTGCTTGGCCCAGAAGAGGTACATCGGGATGACCACCACCTGCGGCGGCAGCATCATCGTCGCGATCACCAGCAGCAGGCAGATCCGCTGCCCGCGGAAGCGGAACGTGGCGAGCGCATAGGCCACCGGGACCGAGGAGACCACGGTCAGCAGGGTCCCCAGCCCGGCGTACAGCAGGGTGTTGCGCCACCAGGTCAGGAATCCCGGGGTGTTCCACACCTGGGCGTAGTTGTCCCAGACCCAGGTGTCCGGCACCAGATCGCGGGTGAGCGCCTGCTGGTCGGTCATCAGCGAGGTCAGGAAGAGGAAGACGAAGGGGAGGACGAAGAACAGGGCGGCGGCCACACCCAGGGAGTGCACCCCGACCCAGTGCAGCACGGCCCGGCGGCTGTGCGTACTCATGCACCCGCTCCGATCAGCCCGCCACGGCGGCGCATCAGGAGCGCGGTGAAGGCCATGGAGAGGACGAACAGCACCAGCGCCACGACACACGCGGTGCCGTAGTCGAAGCGCTGGAATCCGAGGTTGTAGACGAGCTGGGGCAGGGTCAGCGTGGACTTGTCCGGGTAGCCGGGATCGAACTGCTGGCCCGAGCCGCCGATCACCCCGGCCGCCACCTTCCCGGCCACCAGCGGCTGGGTGTAGTACTGCATGGCCTGGATGACCCCGGTGACCACCGCGAACATGACGATCGGCGAGATGTTCGGCAGGGTGATGTGCCGGAACCGCGCCCAGGCACCCGCCCCGTCCAGCTCGGCGGCCTCGTACTGCTCCTTCGGTACGTCGAGCAGCGCGGCCATGAAGACGACCATCAGGTCGCCGACCCCCCACAGCGCGAGGGCGGTCAGCGCGGGCTTGGACCAGTCGGCGTCGGTGAACCAGCCGGGGGCGGGCAACCCCACCGCGTCCAGCAGGCTGTTGACGGGGCCGGTACCGGGGTTGAGCAGGAAGACGAAGGCCAGGGTCGCGGCGACCGGCGGGGCCAGGTAGGGCAGGTAGAACAGGGTCCGGAAGACCCCGGCCCCCGTCTTGATCTTCGTGATGAGCAGGCCGACGCCGAGGCCGAAGACGACCCGGCAGCCCACCATCACCACGACCAGCCACAGGGTGTTGCGCATCGCCGGCCAGAACAGCGGATAGTCGGTGAAGACGTAGCTCCAGTTGTCCAGGCCGTTGAAGGCGGGCTGCCGGAAGCCGTCGTACTTCGTGAAGGAGAAGTACAGGGTGGACAGCAGGGGGTAGGCGAAGAAGACCGCGAAACCGGTCAGCCAGGGGGACATGAAGGCCGCGGTCCGCAGGGCGGACCGGCGGCGCTTCGCCCGCAGGGTGGGGGTGCTCATCGGGGTCAACCGGCCTTCGCGATGTCCGTGTCGATCTGCCTGTCCGTCTTGGCGAGCCCGGCCGCGAGGTCGGGGACGTCGCCCTTCTCGACGGCGTACGCGAAGTCCTGGAAGGTCAGCTGGTAGGCGCCGCCGTCGGCCTGGGCCGGGGTGGTGTTCGACTTCGGGTGCCGGGCGATGTCGAGGAACGTCTTCGACTCCGGGGTCACCTGGAGCTGGGGGGAGGCGAGCGCGGGCAGGGTCGAGGGCACGTTGTGGATGGCGTTGGCGAAGGCGACCACGGCCTCGGTGTCGGTGGTCATGTACCGCACCAGTTCCCAGGCGGCGTTCTGCTTCCGGCTCGCGGAGGAGATGCCCATGATGGTGCCGGAGAGGTAGCCCTTGCCGTAGTCGGCCCGCTGGTCGTCCGGTACGGGCAGCGGGGCGGTACCGATCTCGAAGGGGACGCCGGCCGCCTTGGCCATGGCCGGCCGCCACTCGCCGTCGATCTGCATGGCGACGAGCCCCTTGTGGAAGGGGTGTTCGGCGCTCAGCTCGTCGCCGAACGTGGAGCGGAAGCGTTCCAGTTTCCCGTAGCCGCCGAGCCTGGCGACCAGGTCCTTCTGGGCGGTCAGCATCTTCGCGAAGGCGGGGTCGCCGGCGAGGTTCGACGCGCCGTCGGCGGTGAAGTAGGTCGGGCTCCACTGCGCGGCCAGCCGCGTCGGGGTGGTCTCGTAGCCGTGGAAGGTGGGCATCACGCCGAGCTGCTCGTACGAGTCCCCCTTGGGCTTCGTCAGCTTCTCCGCCACCTCGGCGAACTCGCTCCAGGTCCGGGGCGGTTCGGTGATCCCGGCGGCCGCGAAGGCGGTCTTGTTGTAGACGAGGCCGTAGGCGTCGTGGAGGAGCGGCAGGGTGCACTGGTTGCCGTTGAACTGGGTGTAGTCCAGCAGGGTCTGGGGGAAGACCTTCGTCTTGTCGATCCCGGACTTCCGGAGGAAGGGGTTCAGGTCTGCGAAGGCCTTGGAGTTGCAGAACGCGCCGACGCTGTCGGTGGCGAAGGAGGAGACCACGTCCGGCGCCTTGTCGCCGCCGGCGCGCAACGCCTGGTTGATCTTGGCGTCGGTCATGTTGCCGGTGGCCTTGACCTTGATGTTCGGGTGCGCCTTCTCGAAGCGGGCGATGTTCTCCTCGATCGCCTTGACCTCGGCGGGAGCGGACCAGCCGTGCCAGAAGGAGAGGGTGACGTCGGCCTTCGGGTCGTCGGCGGCGGGGGCGCCGCCCTGACCGGCGCAGCCGGCGGTGAGGACGGATATGGCGGCCAGGGCGGCCGCGGTGGTGGTCAGGCGTGCGGCTTTGGGCATGGCGGAGCTCGCTCTCTGGGGGAGAACCGGGGATGAGGGGTCGGGGCGTCTAGCGGGAGGTGTCGAAGACGTCCTCGCGGGTGGTGGCCAGGGCGCATTCCAGGGCGCCGCGCAGGACCGGCCGCTCGGGCACCTCGCCGGTGACGAGTCGGGGCCGGGAGGGCGCCAGTTCGGCGAGTTCCTCCTCCAGCAGGGCGCGCAGCGGCTCGCCGCCCGCGGTGATCAGGATGCCGGACAGGACCACGATCTCCGGGTCCAGTACGGAGACCAGCGAGGCCAGGCCGGTGGCCAGCGCGGTGGCGTACGACCGGAGGAAGCGCAGGCGGGCCCCCTCGGGCTCGGCGGCGGCCCGCCGCAGCAGTTCGGCCCCGGCGGCCACCTGCGCCGCCGGCCGGGCGTCCGGGGCGGCGGCGGCCCGGACGCCGGCGGTGGCGGCGAGCGAGGGCAGTGCCTGGACGCCGGCCAGTTTCTGGTAGCCGCCGCTGTTGGCCCGGGTGACCTGGCGGACCAGGGGGTGGCCGGGCACGGGCAGGAAGCCCACCTCGCCCGCGCCGCCGGTCCAGCCGCGGTGCAGCCGGCCGCCGAGCACGAGGGCGGCGCCGAGGCCCTCCTCGTTCCACAGCAGGACGAAGTCCTCGTGGCCGCGGGCCGCGCCGAGGCGCTGCTCGGCGACCGCGGCGAGGTTCACGTCGTTCTCGTACTCGACCGGCATCGGCAGGGCGGCTGCCAACTCGTCGAGGAGGGTGGGGGAGTGCCAGCCGGGCAGGTGGCCGGCGTAGCGCAGCCGGCCGGAGCGGGGGTCGAAGGCACCGGGGGTGGCGATGACCAGGCGGTGCAGGTCGCGGCGGCCGAGGCCGGCGTCCTGGAGGGCCCCGTCCAGGGCCCGGGTCACCTGGCCGACGGCGCCGGCCTCCTCGGTGCAGGGGAGCTCGAAGGCTCCGGTCACGGTGCCGGTCAGGTCGGCGACGGCGGCCAGCACCCGCTCGGGGGTCACGTCGAGGCCGGCGACGTGGGCGGCGCGGGCGTTGAGCGCGTACAGCTGGGCGTTCGGGCCGGGACGGCCGCCGTGGGTGCCGGTGGCGACGACCAGCCCGGCGGCTTCCAGCCGGGCCAGCAGCTGCGAGGCGGTGGGCTTGGAGAGGCCGGTGAGGTGCCCGATGCGGGTCCGGGACAAGGGGCCGTGCGTCAGCAGCAGCTCCAGGGCGGCGCGGTCGTTCATGGCGCGCAGCAGGCTGGGGGTTCCGGGGGTGGCGGCGGGCATGACGGGACTCTCCCTCACCGAGACGCACTGTTAGGTAAGTTTCCTATCAGCGCTTGAGCGGTGTCAATGCCGCTGCCCCGCCGGACGGAACCGGCGGGGCAGCGGGTGGCGGGAGAGGGCGGGGTGCGCTACTTGGGCAGCCGGACCCCGCCGGGCAGCGGCGGAGACGCCGGGATCGGCGCGGTGGCCAGGGACTGCGGGGACGCCGGGTTGGCCAGCGCCGAGGGGGCGGCGACCGCGGCCGCCGGGTCGCCCGGGGCGGCCTCCTCCTCGTCGGGGGCCGGAGCGCCGCCGATGATCCGGATGCCGGCCGCGTCGAAGGCCTCCTTGATGCGCCAGCGCAGCTCGCGCTCCACCGAGAGCTGCTGGCCCGGCATGGTCTTCGCCGACACCTTCACGCTCATGGAGGCCAGCAGCACCTCGTCCAGGCCCAGCACCTCCACCGGGCCCCAGAGGCGCTCGTTCCACGGGGTCTCCTTGGCCAGGTCGTCCGCGACCTCCTGGACCACCTCGCGGATGTGCGCCAGGTTCTCCGACGGCTTGACCTGCACCGCCACCCCGGCGGTCGCCCAGCCCTGGCTGAGGTTGCCGATCCGCTTGATCTCGCCGTTGCGGACGTACCAGATCTCGCCGTTGTCCCCGCGCAGCTTGGTCACCCGCAGGCCGACCTCGATCACCTCGCCGGAGGCCACCCCCGCGTCGATCTTGTCGCCGACGCCGTACTGGTCCTCCATGATCATGAACACGCCGGACAGGAAGTCCGTCACCAGGTTGCGCGCACCGAAACCGATCGCCACACCGGCCACACCGGCACTCGCCAGCAGCGGCCCCAGATCGATCTTCAGGGCGGCCAGGACCATCAGCGCGGCCGTACCGAGGATCAGGAACGAGGACACGGAACGCAGCACCGAGCCGATCGCCTCCGAGCGCTGGCGGCGCCGCTCGGCATTGACCAGCAGCCCGCCGAGCGCGGTGCCCTCGACGGCCTCCGCGCTGGAGTTCATCCGGCTTATCAGCTTGGTCAGCGCCTTGCGGACCACCGTGCGCAGCGCGACCGCGATCACGATGATCAGGAGGATCCGCAGGCCGATGCTCAGCCAGGTGGCCCAGTTCTCCTCGACGAAGCTCGCGGCGTTCGTCACGCTCTCGGCTGCTTCGTCGGTGGTGTTCGCTGCCTGCGGTAGCAGGGTGGCGGGCGAGGGCACGGCGGGAACCTCCAGGGCATAGCGGTCCGCCCGCGGAACGGTGGTGCGGAGTGTGCGGGCAGGCCATCCACACTAACGGGGCACGGCGCCGACCTCGTTGCGATGTTCGAGGGAGAGACACGACTCACCTGGGGATGAAAGGGAGTGTGGTCGAAAACACCCCGGGCCCGTTACCGGCGCGTGGTGGCGCTTCGACCAGCCGTAAGGGGAGACTGGAAAGCAGATCGTCCCGGCGCGAGCCACGCGCCGCCGGCGTACAAGGAGGCAGTCCGTGCCGCACGTCCTGGTCCTCAACGCGTCGTACGAGCCCCTCGGCGTCGTACCGCTCCGCCGCGCGCTCGTCCTCGTGCTGGAGAACAAGGCCATCTCCCTCGAGGAATCGGGCGCCTTCCTGCACAGCGCGACCCGAGCCGTCCCCGCGCCCAGCGTGGTCCGGCTCAAGCGCTTCGTGCGGGTCCCCTACCGGGGGCCCGTTCCTCTCACCCGCCGCGCGCTGTTCGCCCGCGACGGCGGCCGCTGCATGTACTGCGGGGCCGTCGCGACGAGCGTGGACCACGTCATCCCGCGCAGCCGGGGCGGGCAGCACGCCTGGGACAACGTGGTCGCCGCGTGCCGGCGGTGCAACCACGTGAAGGCGGACCGGCACCTGCTGGAACTGGGCTGGCGGCTGCGCCACCAGCCGGCTCCGCCGACGGGGCTGGCGTGGCGGATCATCGGCACGGGGCACCGGGACCCGCGGTGGATGCCGTACCTCCAGCCCTACGGGGCGGACGACGCGCTGGACCGCATCGGAGTCACCGCCTGACCCTCACGGGGTGACCGCGAGGGCCGTCGCGGACCAGAGGCTGCAGCCGAAGCGCGTCGCGCGGCGTTCGCACGTGACGCGGACGAAGCGGGTGTCGGGCGCGTCCAGCCGGACCGTGTCCACCCCGCCCCGGGAGGACACCACCGCACCCGGGCGCCACGTGGCCCCGTCGCGGGACGTCTCCACCCTGAACCGGGAGGGGTAGGCCTCCTGCCAGTGCAGGGTCAGCAGGCCGACCCGGGCCGGGGAGGCCAGCTCGGCCTGCCACCAGGCGCCGTCCACCGCCGGGGAGGACCACCGGGTCGCGGCGGAGCCGTCCACCGCCGCCGACGCCGGGAACTGCGGGGCCTCGTCCCCCGAGGAGGAGGCGCGGGCCGTGCGCAGCAGGTCCGGGCCGCCCGTGCGGGGGACCGCCCGGACGGTGAGGGTGCGCACCTCCCCGTCGAAGGCCAGCGGCACCGCGTACACCCCGGCCGGGGTGCCCGCCGCGACGGTGACCTCCACCGGGACCGTGACCGTCGAGCCCCGGGGGACGGCGACGTCCTGCGGGATCCGGACCTGCACCCCGGCCGGCGCGGTCGCCGTGAGCGGGCCGCGGACCTCTCCGGGGCGCAGCGCGGACAGCAGGGCCGACACCGTGCGCGGGGCGCCGCCGATCTCCGCGTCGGCGCGGCCCCCCTCGGCCAGCTCGAAGCGGGCCCGCGGACCGTCCGCGAACCACGGGACCACCTGGTGCACCACCGGCTCCGGGCCCGTCCACGACAGCCGGACCGCGTCCGCCCGCACGCCCGCCGCGTCGGCCTGCGTCCAGCCCGACACCGCCGCCTCGCCGAGGCGGCGCCAGCCCTCGCCCGGCACGTGCGCCTCCACCACCGCGCCCCGGGCGCCCGGGGCCAGCGGATCCGTCATCACCGTGACCGCGGCGAGCGGCCGCGCGGAGTCCAGCCGGACGGTATGGGCGCCCGGCTCGCGCAGCACCGTCCCGTCCTTGCGGGCCGCGCCCGTCCAGGCGTCCGACTCCGCGGCCGCCCTCGCCAGGAAGGGGTCCAGCACGGAGGCGTCCACCTTCACCCCGCCCGGCTCCGCCAGCGCCCGCCGCGCCGCCGCGAGCTGCCGCGAGGCCTGCCAGGCGGCCGCCCCGTCACCCCGGGCCTCGGCCCGCAGCAGGTCGACGGCCAGCTCGCCGGCGGCCCCGTACCGCGAGAGCCGCTCCAGCCACGGCCCCGCCTCCGAGGTGAGGGACGGCAGCCGGGCCGGGGCCTCCCGCAGCACCGTGAAGGCGGCCCGCAGCCGGTCACCGGCCTTCGGGTCCCCGCCGGCGCGGGCCCGCCAGAACTCCTCCACCAGCGGCTTCAGATAGGCCGACTCCTCCACCTTCAGGCCCGAGGAGGCGGTGTTCCCGGCCAGCGCCGCCAGCGCCGCCCGGGTCCGCGGATCGGGGCCCGACAGGTCGCGGACCGCCGCCGCCCAGGACTCGCCGGCCCGGTAGCCGCGCGGGTTCCAGGCGTAGTCGGCGGCCGTGAACAGCGGGATCCGCGACAGGGTGCCCTGCGCCATCGCGTTGGCCAGCACCCCGGCCGAACCGCCCGCCACCGCCGGCTCGCGCCCCGCGTACGGGCCCAGGAAGATGCGGCCCGGGTCCCAGTCGTTGACCGGGTAGTTGTCCATGGTGACCAGCGGATGCGCGAGCGCGGCCCGCGCCCCCGCCAGCTCCTTGCCGGTGATGGTGCGCGGCACCACGCCCACGCCCGTCCAGGCCACCTCCACGCGCGGATCCAGCGCCCCGGCCAGGGCCGTGCGGTAGGCGGTGGCGCCCTCCTGGAAGTACTCCGTCGGCAGCAGCGACAGCGGGGCCGCCCCCGGATGCCGCGCGGCCAGGTGGGCCGCCAGCTCGCCCGCGACCTCGGCGTGCGCCTTCGCGGCCGCCGCGGGGCCCGTCCCGTACCGCACCCGGTCGGCCCGGCAGCCCCACTCGGTGTAGCTGACGTCCTGGAACTGCACCTGGAACGCCCGGAAGCCCAGCTCCCACATGGCGTCGGCCTTGCGCAGCAGCGCCGCCCGGTCCTCCGCCGAGGCCAGGCACATGGACTGCCCCGGCGACACCGCCCAGCCGAGCACCACCCGGTTGGCGCGGGCCCGCTCGGCCAGCGCCCGGAACTCCTCCTGCCGCTCCTCCGGGTACTCCTCGCGCCAGGCCGTGGTGCGGTACGGGTCGTCACCGGGCGCCAGCAGCAGCCGGTTCTGCTTGGTGCGGCCGAGGAAGTCCAGCTGGGCCAGGCGCTGCTCCCGGGACCAGGGCTGCCCGTAGAACCCTTCGGTGATCCCGCGCACGGGGGCGATGGGCCAGTCCCGCACCAGCATCCCGGGCACCTTCCCGTGCCCGGCCGCCAGCAGTTGACGCAGCGTCTGCGCGGCGTGGAAGAGCCCGTCCTCGCCGACGCCGGCCAGCGCGACCGTGTCCCGCCCGCCGGTGCGGCCCACCGCCAGCCGGTAGCCGCCGCCCGGCAGGTCCCCGGCCGGGGCCGCGCCCAGCGCCCGCAGGGCCTCCTCGGCGTCCGGGCCCTGGAGCCGTACGGCCAGGGCCCGTTCGGGCAGGGCCGCTCCCGGGGGCCGCTCGTGCAGGGTCCGTACGCCGGCGGCGCGCAGGGCGGTGCGCACGACCTCGACGGCGTACGGGTCCGCGTCCACGGGCACCACCAGGACGGCCTCCGCCGCGACCGGCACCTCCCGCCCGGGGTCGGCGGTCGCCGACTGCGGCCGCGGCCACACGGCCGGACCCTCGGAAGCGGCTCGGGGAACGTCGGAGCCCGGGTCGAGGACGGGGCCGAGTCCCGACGCGTACACGGGGGCGGAACCGCTGTCCGGGCGCGGGGAGCCGGAGGTCCCGGGCGCGGCGGTGATCCGCGGCGGAGCCGACGCGACGGCCCCGCCGAGCAGGGTCCCGATGACGGCGACGGCCGCGGCCGTGGTCCGCTTCCTGCCCCTGAGCTGCACGGAGCCTCCCCCGTCCCGAGTCGTGCCCCGACCGTACGAACGAGCCAGAGCCCACCACCCGTGCGGCGGGGGTGTCAATGCGGGTGGGTGATCTGACCTGGATCCGCCAGGAATGCGATGCCCCTGACTGGGTATGGCTGCGGTGTTCGCCCCGGGTGTTGCATGGGCGGTCCGACGAACCGCACGAGGGAGGACCCCATGAACGCCCGCACCGCGTCCGCCACCCGCAGGAAACCCGCCCCGCTCGCCCACCTGCCCGTCCCGTCCGGCCCCGGGGACGCGTCGCCGGCCGGCACCGCGCACCCGCCGCTGACCAGCGAACCCCCGCTGGCCGGCTCCGCGTATGCGCCCCTGACCAGTGAATCCCCGCTCGTGGCCGAGGCCCCCCTCACCAGCGAGCCGCTCACCTAGCCCGGTCGCAAGACCGGTCCCTCCCGCCAAGGATGACGATGGACGACCTCGCCCGGCTCGCGGCCCTCTACGGCGTCGCCACCTCCTACCAGCCCGCCGAGGACGTCACCGTCCCCGTGCCGCGGGCCACGGTCCGGGCCGTGCTGGGCCTGCTCGGGGCCCCCGTCGACACCCCCGAGGACGTACGGCGGACGGCCGACGGCGCCGAGCGGGAGCGGGCCGGGCGGCTCCTCCCGCCGACGCTGGTGCACTGGCGGGGGGAACCCGCTCCGCAGGCCCTGGCCGGGCTGCCGGCCGGGACCCGGCTGCGGGTCACCCTGGAGGACGGGGCCGGCGAGGCCGCATGGCACCCCGGCCTGCCCCTGGGGGTGCACCGCCTGGCCGCGCGGACACCCGACGGGCGTACCGCCACCGCCACCCTGATCGTGGCCCCGGACCGCGCCCCGGCGGCGCCCGAACGCGCCCACGGGCTGCTCGTCCAGCTGTACTCGCTGCTCTCGGAGCGCTCCTGGGGCATGGGCGACCTCGGCGACCTCGCGGAGCTGGCCCGCTGGGCGGCCCGCACCCACGGCGCCGGCTTCGTCCAGGTCAACCCGCTGCACGCGGCCCTTCCCGGCGCCCCGACCGACCCGTCCCCCTACCGGCCGGCCTCGCGCCGCTTCCCCGACCCGGTGTACCTGCGCGTCGAGGACCTGCCCGAATGGGAGGCCTGCCCCGAGCGCGACGCCCTCGCCGAACTGGCCGACCGGGGCGGGGAGCTGCGCCGCGAGGTGCTGGAGAAGGGGGCGCTGATCGACCGGGACGCCGTGTGGGACCTCAAGCGCGCCGCCCTGGAACTGCTGTACGCCGTCCCGCGCACCCCCGCCCGGGAGGCCGCCTACCGGGCCTTCCGGGCCGCCCAGGGGGAGGGGCTCGCCGCGCACGCAGCCTGGTGCGCGGCCACCGCCGGGGAGGACCCGCAGGAGCGCGCCGACTTCCACTCCTGGCTGGTCTGGCTGACGGACAGCCAGCTCACCGCCGCCCAGCGGGCCGCGCGGGAGGCCGGGATGACGGTGGGCATCGTGCACGACCTGGCCGTCGGCGTGCACCCGGACGGCTCCGACGCCCGCCTCGGCCCCTGGCACCACCGGGAGATGTCCGTCGGCGCCCCGCCGGACGCCTTCAACGCCCGCGGCCAGGACTGGGGGCTGCCGCCGTGGCGGCCCGACGCCCTGGAGGCCCACGCGTACGCGCCCTTCCGGGCCCTGCTGCGCGGGGTGTTCCGGTACGCGGGAGCGGTGCGGGTGGACCACGTCATGGGGCTGTTCCGGCTCTGGTGGATCCCGCTGGGGACCCCGCCCGCGCAGGGGACGTACGTCTCCTACGACGGCGAGGCGATGCTGGCCGTACTGGTCCTGGAGGCCCACCGGGCCGGGGCCCTGGTGGTCGGCGAGGACCTCGGGACGGTGGAGCCGGGGGTGCGCCGGGCGCTGGCCCGGCGCGGGGTCCTGGGCACCTCCGTGCTGTGGTTCGAGCGGGACTGGGCGGGCGACGGCGAGCCGCTGCCCGCGGCGGCCTGGCGGTCGGAGTGTCTGGCCACCGCCACCACCCACGACCTGCCGCCCTCCGCCGCCAAGCTGGCCGGCTCCCACGTCGAACTGCGCGACCGGCTGGGCCTGCTGACCCGCCCTCTGGACGTGGAGCGGGCCGAGGACGCCGCCGACACCGCGCAGTGGCTGCGGACGCTGGACGGCCTGGGGCTGGAGACCAAGGGCGAGGAGGCCGCCGTACGGGCCCTGTACGCCTTCCTGCTGCGCACGCCCGCCCGGCTGGTCGGCGTGTGGCTGCCCGACGCGGTGGGGGACCGGCGGCCGCAGAACCTGCCGGGCACCTGGGACCAGTACCCCAACTGGCGGCTGCCGGTCGCCGACGCCGACGGCCGGCCGCTGACCCTGGAGGCGCTGACCGCCTCGCCCCGGGCGAACGCCCTGCTGAGCGCGGTGCGGGAGGGCGCGCAGACCCGTACGGCACCCCCGGGCGCGCGGCCCGTTTAGGTGTTCGCTACGTTTGCACCGTGGACAAGAAGAACGCTCTGCGCGCCGGCGCCGTCACGGCCGGATCGACGCTGATGATGCTGCTGATGACGTCTCCCGCCCTCGCGGCGACCCGCGACGACGGCGACGACCCGGGCAAGGGCCTGGGCATCGGCGAGACGCTCGGCCTGTTCGTGGCCGCGCCGATCCTGCTGTTCCTGGTCATCGCGGGTCTCGTGATGGTCGGCGACAAGTCGCGCAAGACCCAGGCCTGACCCGGCCGGGCAGGCCCTGACGACTTCCGGGCGCCGGAGGTCCGCGGAACCGGTGTGAGCCGGTTCCGTCGCGACCTCCGGCGCCCCGTCGTGCCCGCAGACGGCGGTCACGCTAGGGCATGTCCGCCAGGAGCCGGCGCAGCAGCCCGGTGAGCTGTTCGACCTCCTCGGGGTCGAAGTGCGCCAGGGCGGCGTGGTGCACGGCCAGGCCCGCGGAGACCGCCTCGTCGGCGAGGGCGAGGCCCCGGTCGGTGAGGGTCACCTGGAGCCCGCGCCGGTCGTGCGGGTCGGGGCTGCGGGTGAGCAGCCCGGCCTTCTCCAGCTTGTCCAGGCGCCCGGTCATCCCGCCCGTGGTGAGCATCAGCGTGGCCGACAGCTCGCGGGGCGAGAGGGTGTACGGGGCCCCGGAGCGGCGGAGCGTGGCGAGGACGTCGAACTCCCCGCGCGTGATCCCGTGGCGGTTGTACGCCCGTTCCACGGCGTCGCCGACGGCCTTGGAGATCCGGTAGATCCGGCCGAAGACGGCCATCGGGGTGGTGTCCAGATCGGGTCGGACGGCGGCCCACTGCGCGGTGATGGCGTCGACGGCGTCCTTGTCGGCTTCCCTCTCCACCTCGTTCTGCACCTTGTGCTTCACCTGGTTCATGACCGAAGTATCCGGTTCCGCTCACTCGTACGCAAGAAAGTAGCTTGCTTAAAAGTAGCTTAGTAGTAAGCTACTTACGAGCGACCTACCCGGGGAGGTCCGGGACGGGCCCCCGGGTGGGTCGCCTCCCACCCGCACCTGCCGACCCTTCCTCATCTGCCCGAGGAGTGACCGTGAACCGTGTCACCACCACCATCCTGACCGCGCTCGCCCCCGTCTCCTGGGGCTCGACGTACTTCGTCGCCAGCGAGCTGCTCCCGCCGGACCGGCCCCTGTTCACCGGGGCCATGCGCGCCCTGCCCGCCGGCCTGCTGCTGGTCGCCCTCTCCCGCGTCCTGCCCAAGGGCGCCTGGTGGTGGAAGTCCGCGGTCCTCGGCACCCTCAACATCGGCGCCTTCTTCCCGCTGCTCTTCCTCTCCGCCTACCGCCTGCCCGGCGGGGTCGCCGCCGTGCTGGGCTCCGCCGGACCGCTGTTCGTCGTGGGGCTCGCCGCCCTGCTGCTGGGGGAGCGGGCCAGGCTCCGGACCATACTCGCGGCCGTGGTCGCCGCGTTCGGCGTGAGCATGGTGGTGCTGACCGCCGAGGCGAAGCTCGACCTCGTCGGCGTCATCGCCGGGGTGGTCTCCTCCGCCTCCATGGGCGCGGGCACCGTGATGACCAAGCGCTGGGGTCGCCCCGAGGGCGTCGGCCCGCTGGCCGTCACCGGCTGGCAGCTCACCGCGGGCGGCCTGGTGATCATCCCGATCGCCGCCCTGGTCGAGGGGGCACCGCCCGCGCTCGACGGCAAGGCCTTCCTCGGCTACGGCTACATGATGCTGATCAACACCGGTGCGGCGTACTTCCTCTGGTTCCGCGGCATCGGCCAGCTCACCGCCACCTCCGTCACCCTGCTCGGCCCGCTGTCCCCGCTCACCGCCGCCGTCATCGGCTGGGCCGCGCTCGGCCAGGCGCTGTCCCCCGTCCAGCTGGTGGGCATGGCCCTCGCCTTCGGCGCCACGGTCTTCGGGCAGCTGCCGGGACGGCCGGCGCGCGCCGCGAAGGCCGAGGTGCCGCCCGCGCAGGAGACACCGTTCAGCTCTCCTGAAGAAACCGATCGAAATGTTTCGATGGACCTGGGCAAAGCGAAGGTGTGAGAGTAGGTCCACGACCCACTCACCACCTCCAGGGAGAGACCACCCGTGACCGTCATGGACCGTGTCCGCACCGCACCCACCGCTTCCGTCACCGGAAGCGGGGCGAAGAAGGGAGCCGCCGGGCTCGGCGTACTCCTCGCGCTGGTCGCGACGGTCGTCTGGTCCGGCAGCTTCGTCGCCACCCGCGGCATGGCGGACACGGTCCCTCCCGTCCAGGCGGTCTTCTGGCGCTGGATCATCGCCGCCGTCGCGGTCGCCCCCTTCGCCGCCCGGCAGGCCTGGCAGCAGCGGGCACTGCTGCGGCGCCACCTCGGCTACGTCTCGCTCGCCACCCTCTTCGGGGTCACCCTCTACAACACCCTGGTCCACCAGGCCGGACTGACCACCTCCGCCTCCAACATGGGCATGGTCATGGCGGCCTCACCGGTCATCATGGCCCTGTACGGCCGCCTCGGCGGCGAACGGCTCGGCGTCCGGCGGTCCTTCGGGATGCTGCTCGCCGCCTTCGGGGTCCTGCTGCTCGTCGGCGACGGATCGCTCGGCTTCGACTTCGGCGCCGGCGACCTGTGGATGTTCGGGGCCGCCCTCTCCTTCGCCACCTACAGCGCCCTCCTGAAGCGCAAGCCCGCCGAGATCGGCGGCCTGGCCTTCCTCCTGGCCACCTTCGTCCTCGGCGCCCTGATGCTGGCCCCCGCGTACGCCGTCTCCCTCACCGTGCAGGGCGGCTTCGAGACCACCGCCGGGACGGTCGGGCCCCTGCTGTACGTCGGCGTCTTCTCCTCGGCCGTCGCCTTCTTCGCCTGGAACAGGGCGGTCTCCCTCATCGGCGCGGCCCGCGCGGGAGTGGTCTACTACCTCCAGCCGGTGTGCGTCGCCGGGCTCGGCCTGCTGCTGCTCGGCGAGCGCACCGGCCCGGCGGAGCTCCTGTGCATGGCCCTGATCCTGGGCGGAGTCGCCCTGGGCAGCACGGCCCGCCGGTAGGTTCGCCCCGTGACCGACTGGGACATCAAGAAGCTGCGGATCCTGCGTACCCTGGCCGACCAGGGCACCGTGACCGCGACGGCCGAGGCGCTGCACATGACGCCCTCGGCCGTTTCGCAGCAGCTGACCAACCTCGCCCGGCAGCTGGGGGTTCCGCTCCTGGAGCCCCAGGGCCGCCGGGTCCGCCTCACCGACGCCGCCCACCTGGTCCTGCGCCACACGGAGGCCGTCTTCGCGCAGCTGGAGCAGGCCGACGCCGAACTCGCCGGGTACCTGTCCGGCGAGGCGGGGGAGGTCCGGATCGGCGCCTTCTCCACGGCGGTCCCGGTCCTCGTCGTCCCGGCGGTCGCCGCCCTGCGGCTCAGCCACCCGGGCATCGAGGTGCGCATCCGCGAGACGGAGGCGGCCGAATCGTACGAGCTGCTGTCCGCCGGGGCCGTGGACCTCGCCCTCTCCCTGGCCGCGCACGCCCCGGGCAAGCAGAACCCCCGCTTCACCCGGGTCACCCTGCTGGAAGACCCCCTGGACGTGGCCCTGCCCCCCGCCCACCCGCTGGCCGGCGCGCCGGAGGTCCGGCTGGCCGACCTCTCCGCGGAGCGGTGGATCTACGGCGGGAGCGGCCCCTGGTCGGAGATCACCCGCTCCGCGTGCGAAACGGCGGGCTTCGTACCGGAGCAGGCCCACTCGGCGTCCGGCTGGACGGCGATCCTGGCGATGGTGGAGGCGGGCATGGGCGTCGCCCTGGTCCCCCGCATGGTCTCCGCCCGCGCCTCGGGAGTGGCGGTCCGCGTCCTCACCCACGACCACCCGACCCGCCACGTCATCGCAGCCCTCCGCCGCGGCACGGAAGCCGCCCCGGCAACGGCCCGAGCCCTCACCGCCCTCCACGAGGCGGCGGCTGCGCTGGCGTGAGGGGGAGCGGGGTTGCGGCGGGGCGGTCCCAGAGCTGGTTCGGGGGTTTCCCGTCAGTCCCATCGTCGTTCCGCGTCGGGCCGGCCCGTCAAGGGCGCTCCTTCGTCGCGTCGCTTCGCGATTTCGCTGCGCTCAACCCTTGACAGCCCGTCCCGCCCCGGAAAGCCGAAAGACTGCCGGGAACCCCCCAAAAGAACGGTCACCAGGGACAACGATCAGGAGCGGCTCCCTCAGGGATGAGACGAGGGACCCGGCCATGGCCCTGCCGGGCATCCGGCCCCCCACACCCCCGGCCCGGGGTCGAGACCCGGCCAACCCGCACCAAACGTTGACCAGGGCAGCCCAGGCAGCGCCCAGACGCATCAGATCGCTGCGCGCTCCTCTCGTATCGGCGTCTGCCGCTCGCCCGGCGCTGATACCTGCACCACAAGACGAACAGGACCCCTTCGTAGTAGCAGGCGCGTCGGATCGCTACGCGCTTCTCGGATCTCGGCGGCCGACCGCCGTCTTGGGTTGGTCATAGGCGGGTCATCTGTCCACGCCCGGTGTACTCCGTGGACGAGGGGTGGAGTCAGTCCAGCGGCAGTGACTGGTGGGCGGCGATGATCGCGTCGATCCGGCGGGCGAGGTCGAAGTCGGCGGCGGTGAGGCGGTGCCCCGCGTCGTGGGTGGTGACGGACGCCCGCAGGTGGTCGATCCGCAGATCGAGATCCGCGTGGTGCTGGATGCGCCGGGACCGGTCGGCGATGGTCACGATCGCCGCCACAGCGGCGTGGTAGCGGATCTCGTAGGTTCGGGTGATCTCGTCCCCCACCCGCTCCCACCCCGGCAGCTCCGCCAACCGCCCGTCGATCTCCTCGTCGGACAACACCCTCGGTACGCCCATGTCAGCTCCCCTCGCCCACCGGCGCCAAGACCTCTGCGAGGTTCCGGCCCACGGGGGCATCGTGCCACGGGTGCATGGCGCGCTCCAGGGTGCGTAGTTCGCGCAGCATGCGCGCGGAGCGGGTCTCGACGGCGATCTCGACGGCCTGCCGGGCGATCTCGACCGCGTGATCAGGCTCCCGAGCGGCAGCGGCGGATGTGGCGTGCCGAGCGAGATACACGCCCCGGTCCCGTCGTGCGGTCAGGGGAACGACGTCAAGGACCTGTGCCCAGAGCGAGTCCGCCTCCTTGCCAAGACCGAGCCGGCCGTAACAGGTGGCACGCTGAACCTCCAGGTAGCCCGGGGTCCTGCGGCAGGCGTTGCCCCAGGGAAGGTCGTCGTCGACACGGGCCAACAGCCCGTCGGCGGCGTCGATGAGGCGGTCTACAGCGGTCCGGTCGCCGGCGAGACTGGCGCCGTGGGCCTGCTGCTGCATGGCCATGATGCGGACCTTGGGCAGCAGCCTGTCCGATACGTCCAGGGCGGCCTCGCAGAGGTCGATGACCCCGTGCCCGTCACTCAGGTCCGTACGAACATGCGCCTGGTTCACGAGGCTGTACCCGATGAGCTGAGCGTCCCGGGACCGGACCGCGATCTCCTGCGTGACTCCGCGCCAGAACGCGGCGGCGCCCAGATCACCCGCGTCCTGGTACAGCCAGCCGACGAGCGCCGCGTACGCCGCTCCGACCCGCAGAAGGCCCCGTCGGACGTCACCCTTTGCAGAGCGGATGAGCTTGTCGATCAGCTGGTACTGCGCGCTGACGGTCCCGATCAGGTCGTGAGGGCCGAGATACATGTCGGCTCGATAGTGCCCTTCAAGCTGCTGCTCGAAGTAGTCGATGAGGGCCGGGTCGACGTGTTGGGACGACATCGGCCCAGGGACGAGCGCAGCAGCGGTTACCGAGACGAACTGTCTTCTGTTCACGTCTGCCTCTTGACGGGCCTCTGGGCGAATCCATCCCGCAGGCACGGAGAACCCCAGGTCCTCGGGCCACAGGCCGAGCGCGTCGTGCAGCACGATCGCGGTCTCCTCCGGCGGCCAGCCCGGCCGTTCCCCCTCCCAGCGCCGCCAGGTGCGCGGCGACACCTCGAAGTGCCGATCCTGGAGAAGGCGCTGCCCGTGCTCGGACAGGCTTCTGGCCGCCTGATCCACGGTGCGCCAGCCAGCGCGGAGTCTGGCCGCTCGTAGTGCGTCATTGCGTTGGCTCATGGACTCACTTTGAGGTGTCATCCCGTCGACTCCCGCCCATGGCCGCCGCATGGCCACCGATGGCCACGCAATGACCTGTCTGCCCGCCCGCGTGCCAGCCCATCATCTCCACATGACGACGAACAGCGCAGACGAACAAGCCCAGTGCGGGGGCCGATTCTGCTGTCACCCCAGCCCCGACCTGTTGGCCCGTGCAGCGGCCGGGTGGTCCAGGTTCCTGCGCAGCGCGCCTGAGCATGCGGAGCCGGCCGATGAGTGAGCAGTACGAGTACGTCCCGCACCGCCTCCTCCGCCGCCGTGTCCGCGACATCGCCTCCGGCACTGAGGGGGAGCTGATGGCCGTGATCAACGAGAACGTCTCGGACACCGGCATCGAGCGCTGGATGGAGCTGGCCTACATCCGGGGCGCGTCCGGCCGCGAATTCACCACCGCCGTCGGCAACGTGGAACCCGTGCATGACCAGCCCAGGACGGCGGCGGTCGGCCGCCGAGATCTGAGGAGCGCGTAGCGATCTGCGGCGCCTGTTGCCGCCGGATGTGGTCCTGATCGACGTTTGGTGCAGGGAGCGGCCCCAGGCGGCCGTCAGTCGCTGAGATGTGAGGAGCGCGTAGCGATCTGTCGCGCTTGGGTGCTCCTCGCCTCGCTCTGGTCGCTGTTTGGTGCGGGTTGGGCCGGGCGCCCGGCCCTGGGCGCGGGACATGGGGCCCGGATGGCCGGCGAGGCCATGCCCTGGCCCCTCGTCTCATCGCTGAGAGACCCGCTCCTGCCTCTCCTCCCCCGTGACCGTTCTTTTGGGGGCTTCCCGGCAGTCTTCGGCTTTCCGGGGCGGGTCGGTCGGTCAAGGGTCGCCGAAGGCGATCGCGAAGCGACGCGACCGAAGGGAGCGCCCTTGAGGGACCGGCCCGACACGGAATGACGATGGGACTGACGGGAAACCCCCAAACCCTCCCTGAGGCGGCCCCACCGCGCCCCGCCCACCGGCCCCGGACCCGCAGACGGGGGCGGGTGGGCAACTGCCGACCGGGCCCGGGAGCTCGAGGGGGAGATGGCCGGCCCGCACCGCAAGCCCCCCCCCCGGGCCCCCCAAGAGGGGGTCCGGGGGAATGCCGTCAGGCCCCAGCCGCCGCCGTGTCCGCGGCCTGGGCCTTCAGGGCGCGCTCGACGCCCGCGCGGGATTCCGACACCAGGCGGCGCAGGGCCGCGTTCGGCTCCGCCGAGGACAGCCAGGCGTCCGTCGCGGCGAGGGTCTCCTCGGAGACCTGGAGCGACGGGTACAGCCCCACCGCGATCTGCTGCGCGATCTCGTGGCTCCGGCTCTCCCAGATCCCCTTGACCACCGCGAAGTACTTCTCGGCGTACGGCGCGAGCAGCTCCCGCTGGTCGGTCTGGACGAAGCCGCCGATCACGGCCTCCTGCACCGCGTTCGGCAGGTCACCCGACTCCACCACCGACGCCCACGCCTCGGCCTTGGCCTCCGCCGTCGGCCGCGCGGCCCGCGCCGTCGCCGCGTGGCGCTCGCCCGCCGCCGTCCGGTCGCGCTCCAGCTCCGCCGCGATCGCCGCCTCGTCCGCACGTCCCGTCGCCGCCAGGCGCTCGAGGAACGCCCACCGCAGCTCCGTGTCCACGACCAGGCCCTCGACCTCGGCCGAGCCGTCGAGCAGCGCCGCCAGGTAGCTCAGCTGCCCCTCGGTACGGGCCGTCGCCGCGAAGGCCCGCGCCCACGCCAGCTGGTGGTCGCTGCCCGGCTCGGCCGTGCGCAGGTGCTCCAGCGTGGCCTCGGTCCAGACCGCGAGGCCCTGCTCCCGCCACGCCGGGTCGGCGTACAGGTCCACGGCCAGCTTCACCTGGCGGTGCAGCGACTGCACCACGCCGATGTCGGACTCCTTGCCGATGCCGGACAGCACCAGCGCCAGGTAGTCCCGCGTCGCCAGCTCGCCGTCCCGGGTCATGTCCCACGCCGACGCCCAGCACAGGGCGCGCGGCAGCGACTCCGTGAAGTCGCCCAGGTGGGCGGTGACGTTGGCCAGCGAGACCTCGTCCAGGCGGACCTTGGCGTACGACAGGTCGTCGTCGTTGAGCAGCACGACCGCCGGACGGGTCCGGCCCGCCAGCTCGGGCACCGCCGTCAGCTCGCCGTCGATGTCCAGCTCGATCCGGTCCGTGCGGACCAGCTTGCCGTCCCGCAGGTCGTACAGGCCCACCGCGATGCGGTGCGGCCGCAGCACCGGCTCGCCCTTCGCGCCCGCGGGCAGCGCCGGGGCCTCCTGGCGCACGGCGAACGAGGAGATGAGCCCGTCCGCGTCCATCTCGATCTCCGGCCGCAGCACGTTGATGCCCGCCGTCTCCAGCCATGCCTTCGACCAGGCGGTCAGGTCGCGGCCCGAGGTCTCCTCCAGGGCGCCCAGCAGGTCCGACAGGCGCGTGTTGCCGAAGGCGTGCGCCTTGAAGTACGCCTGCACGCCCTTGAAGAAGGCCTCCATGCCGACGTAGGCCACGAGCTGCTTGAGCACCGAGGCGCCCTTGGCGTACGTGATGCCGTCGAAGTTGACCAGGACGTCGTCCAGGTCGCGGATGTCGGCCATGATCGGGTGCGTGGACGGCAGCTGGTCCTGCCGGTACGCCCAGGTCTTCATCGAGTTCGCGAACGTCGTCCACGCGTGCGGCCACTTCGAGCCCTCGGCGTAGGCCTGGCACGCGATCGACGTGTAGGTGGCGAACGACTCGTTCAGCCACAGGTCGTTCCACCACTCCATGGTGACGAGGTCGCCGAACCACATGTGGGCGAGCTCGTGGAGGATGGTCTCGGCGCGCACCTCGTAGGCCGCGTCCGTCACCTTGGAGCGGAAGACGTACTGGTCGCGGATGGTCACCGCACCCGCGTTCTCCATCGCGCCCGCGTTGAACTCCGGCACGAAGAGCTGGTCGTACTTCGCGAACGGGTAGTCGTACGCGAACTTCTCCTGGAACCAGTCGAAGCCCTGGCGGGTCACGTCGAAGATCGCGTCCGCGTCGAGGAACTCGGCGAGCGAGGGGCGGCAGTAGATGCCGAGCGGCACGGACTGCCCGTTCGGTCCCTCGTAGGTGCTGTGCACCGCGTGGTACGGGCCGACGATCAGGGCCGTGATGTACGAGGAGATGCGCGGGGTCGGCTCGAAGACCCACACCCGGTCCTTGGGCTCGGCCCCCTGCGAAAGGTCGCGCGGGGAGTTCGAGATGACCGTCCAGCCCTCCGGGGCGGTCACGGTGAACTGGAACGTCGCCTTCAGGTCGGGCTGCTCGAAGCTGGCGAAGACCCGCCGCGCGTCGGGCACCTCGAACTGGGTGTACAGGTACGCCTGCTGGTCGACCGGGTCGACGAAGCGGTGCAGGCCCTCGCCGGTGTTGGTGTAGGCGCAGTCCGCCACGACCCGCAGCTCGTTGGCCCCGGCGGCGAGGTGGTCCAGCGCGATCCGCGAGTCGCGGAAGACGGCGGCCACGTCCAGCGCCTTGCCGTTCAGGACGGCCTCGTGCACGGCCGGCGCGACCAGGTCGATGAAGGTCCCGGCGCCTGCCTCGGCCGACTGGAAGCGCACGGTGGTCACGGACCGGAAGGTGCCGCCCTCCTGCGCGCCGCTGAGATCGAGTTCGATCTCGTACGAGTCGACGGTGAGCAGCTTCGCCCGCTGCTGAGCCTCTTCACGGGTGAGATTCGTGCCAGGCACGCGGTCATCTCCTTTGATGGTGACGTTGCCCCGCCATCCTGCCATTCGGACAGCGGCACCGCGCCGGAGTAATCCACGGGCGAACGCGAGGTCGCAAACCTGCCGGACACGGCCCCCGGGCGCGGGGAGCCTGGGGGCATGAGCATCAGACACCGGGTGAGGCCCATCGGGGCGGCGGCGCTGGCCGAGCTCCGCGCACGTGACGACGCGGGGCGGGACTGCGTCCCGTACACCGACGAGGAGGGCGGTGCGCCGCTGCGGTGCTGCCTGCGGCCGAGCGCCGCCGGCGAGCGCATCGCGCTCGTCTCGTACGCACCGCTGCGGCGCTGGGCCGCCCTGACCGGCGCCGATCCGGGCGCGTACGACGAGCAGGGGCCGGTCTTCGTCCACGCCGAGGCCTGCGGCGGACCGGCGGACGGCGGGGCCGGGGACGGCGGGGCGTACCCCTTCGCCGAGCCGGGAGTGCAGCGCACGGCCCGGCGGTACAGCGCGCGCGGGCACATCCTCGGCGGCCGGGTCCTGGACCTCGGGGAGGACCCGCAGGCGGTGCTGGGGCGGGACCTGGACGAGGCCTTCGGCGATCCGGAGGTCGCCCTCGTGCACGTGCGGGCCGCCGGGTTCGGCTGCTTCCTCTTCGAGGTGCGCAGGCCCTGAGCACCGGAAAGGGGCGGCACCGTGACGGCGCCGCCCCTCAGCCCTGCGACCGGATCAGCCGCGCAGCTCCTCGGCGACCAGCTCCGCGATCTGCACCGCGTTCAGCGCGGCGCCCTTGCGGAGGTTGTCGTTGGACAGGAACAGCGCGAGGCCGTTCTCGACCGTCTCGTCCGCGCGGATGCGGCCCACGTACGAGGCGTCCTTGCCGGCGGCCTGGAGCGGGGTCGGGATCTCGGACAGCTCGACGCCGGGGGCGTCCTTCAGCAGCTCGGTGGCGCGCTCGACGCTGATCGGGCGGGCGAAACGGGCGTTGACCTGGAGCGAGTGGCCGGAGAAGACGGGGACGCGCACGCAGGTGCCGGACACCTTGAGCTCCGGGATCTCGAGGATCTTGCGGGACTCGTTGCGCAGCTTCTGCTCCTCGTCGGTCTCGAAGGAGCCGTCGTCGACGATCGAGCCGGCCAGCGGCAGCACGTTGAAGGCGATGGGACGCTTGTAGACGCCGGGCTCGGGGTACGCGACGGCCTCCCCGTCGTGGACGAGCGCGGTCGCCTCCCCGGCGACGGCCTTGACCTGGCCGTCGAGCTCGGCGACACCGGCCAGGCCGGAGCCGGAGACGGCCTGGTAGGTGGTGGCGACCATCGCGGTCAGGCCGGCCTCGTCGTGCAGCGGGCGCAGCACGGGCATGGCGGCCATGGTGGTGCAGTTCGGGTTGGCGATGATGCCCTTGGGGCGGTTCCTGACCGCGTGCGGGTTGACCTCGGAGACCACGAGGGGGACCTCGGGGTGGCCGCGCCAGGCGGAGGAGTTGTCGATCACGACGGCGCCCTGGGAGGCGACCTTCTCGGCGAGGGCGCGGGAGGTCGCGCCGCCCGCGGAGAAGAGCACGATGTCGAGGCCGGAGTAGTCCGCCGTCGCGGCGTCCTCGACGGTGATCTCCTTGCCCTGCCACTCCAGGGTCGAGCCGGCGGACCGGGCCGAGGCGAACAGCCGCAGCTCGTCCACCGGGAACTTCCGCTCGGCGAGGATGCCGCGCATGACTCCGCCGACCTGTCCGGTGGCTCCGACGATTCCGACCCTCACGGTGACTCCTTCGATACGTGGACGCGGGCGCGCGTGAGGCCATCATGCGTTCGACCCCACGAGGCTTGTCCAATCCATTGTCCGAGGTGCGGACAGTGTCGGGGCCGGGAACTCCCGTGACGCGCGCGCGGAGGGCGTGCCGCCGGACCCCCGAAGGTCCGTTGTGCCTGGTCACGGGGGGTAGCTTGCGGTCGGACCGTGATCGTCATCCGGACGCGGCACACCCGTAGCCGGACATCCGCCCGGTCCGGCGGGGGGAACGCCGAAGGGGCGGTGCTCGGTCGAGCACCGCCCCTCCGTCATGTGCCGGTCGGCTCACTCCGTTACGGGGTGACCTTGTCGATCTGCACGCTGCCGGTGCCGGCGGCGGTGCCGCGGGCGTTGAGCAGCTGGACCTGGCCGAAGAACTGACGGCCCTCGGGGGCCGCGGCGGAGACCAGGACGTTCGCCGAGACCTGCGCGGAGGCGCCGGTGGCGAGGTTGACCGCGGCGGCCTCGTCGACCTGGACGGAGCCCAGGGCGGCCGAGAAGTACACGTCGCGGTAGTCGTACGTGGTGGTGCCGGCCGGGACCGCGTAGCCGATCACCTTGATGGTGTAGGTGCCCGCGGCGGGCTTGGCCAGGCTCACGGACTCCTCGGAGTCGCCGTCGGCGGAGGAGCCGACCTTCACGCCGTCCTTGTAGACCTCGAGGTCGAGGTCCGCGGCGGTGTCGGAGGGCTTGGCGATCGCCACGTCCAGGCGGGAGGCACCCTCACCGACGGTGACCTCGGTGGTCTGGGTCTCGCCGGCGGCGATGGTCGGCTTGGCGACCTTCGCGGAGCCGAGCGGGCCGCCCTGGAGCTTGCCGCCGGAGATGGCGGCGGCGTCGTTCTTCACGGTCCACTGGACCGGCGCCGGGGTGCCCTGCTTGACCTCGGGCAGGACCTTGACGGCCGGGTCGAAGCCCGCACCGAGGACCGAGACGTCCAGCTTGAACGGGTTGTCGAGCAGCGGCGACGTACGGCGCGACTCGACCTCGATCTCCCAGACGCCCGGCTGCGGGTCGGCGTACGAGCGCAGGTCGGGGCGGCACTGGTTCGCCGGGTTGTCGTAGTTCGGGTAGCACTGGGTCGTGGCGCTGTCCTCGACGCCCGTGCCGTACGGGTGGATCGAGATGAAGCGCGTCTGGCTGCCCGCCGCGAGCCCGCCGAGGGCGACCTCGAGGGTCTTGGCGCCCTGCGGGACGGTCACGAAGTACGACTTGTGGCTGTTGCGCTGCACGGTGGAGGTGTCCGACAGCGTGAACGAGGGCTTCGCCAGCGGGGTGGCGGCGACGACCGTGGCCAGGATCTGCTTGTCGACGCCCTCGGTGGTCGGGTCGTCGAGCTGCAGGATGCCGCTGTGGACGCCGGCCGACTTGACGTTGGCCTCGACCTTGAGGGTGACCGGCTTGTTCAGCGGGAGGGTGACGTAGTCGTATCCGCCACCGCCGACGACCTTGAAGCTGCCGTCGTTGTTGCGCCAGCCGATGTTGTGCCGGGTGCCGTACTTCACGCCGGTGGTGCGGGTGACGACGACGTCGTAGACCTTCTTCTGGCCGACCTTGAGGCCGCCCTCGCGGTCGTAGAGGCCGGTGCCGAAGCCCGGGGTCTTCAGGAACTGGTCGAGCGCGGTGTCGACGGGGGCCTTGACCGTGAACTCGTTGGCCTTGGCGCCGCGCTGGATGGACTCCCACGCCTTGGGAACGTCGATGAGACCGGCACCCTGTGCGTGGGCCGGGACGTCGTCGATCTTCTTGGCGGTGCTGGTCAGCGCCACGCGCAGGTTCGCCGGGGGCAGCGCGATCTTCTGCTGCTTGGCGGCCGAGATCAGCAGGGCGCTCGCGCCCGCCGCCTGCGGCGAGGACATCGAGGTGCCCTGGAGCATGCCGTAGCCGGCCGGGAGGGTGTAGCCGGCCTCCTTCACGGGCGCGCCGGGCAGCCAGGTCTGGATGGTGTTGATGGCCGCGCCGGGGGCGGTGATGGTCGGGGTGAACCCGCCGTCCTCACGCGGACCGCGCGAGGAGAAGGGGAACATGTTGTACTTCTTGGCCACGCCGGAGCCGTAGTTGGCGGCCCAGGTCTCCTTGGACACCGCGGCGCCGACGGAGATGACCTTGTCGGCCAGACCGGGGTCGCCGATGGTGTTGACGCCCGGACCCTCGTTGCCCGCCGAGATGACGAGCTGGACGCCGTAGGTGTCGATGAGGTTCTTGTACAGCTCCGAGCGGGCGTTGTTGCCGTCGTTCAGCGCCGGCAGGCCGCCGATCGACATGTTGACGATGTCGACGCCGCGGTTGACGACGAGGTCGATCATGCCCTCGGTCAGCGCGACGTTGGTGCAGCCGCCGGACCAGGAGCAGGCGCGGGAGGAGACGAGCTTGGCGCCGGGCGCCTGGCCGTTCATCTGGCCGCCGAACAGGCCGTTGGCGGAGGTGATGCCGGCGACGTGCGTGCCGTGCTCGGACTCGATGATGCCGACGTTGACGAAGTCGGCCTTCTTGCCGACCCAGTCACCGCCGAGCGGGTCCATCGGGACGTCCTTGCGGATCTCGATGGTGAAGGGGATCCGCTCCGCCACCTCGGTCGCCGGGTTGTCCGTACCGAACCAGCCGATCTGGTAGCCGTCCTTGTACGGCTTCATCGGCTCGTTGTCGGTGAAGTCGCCGTTCTGGTCGGTGTCGACGCGGACGGTGCCGGCGGCCGGGTCGTAGAGCATGCCGAACCGGTCGGTGGTGTCCCCGTCCCGGTTGACGTCGCCCTTCATGTCGCCGTTGGCGGTGATCGACTCGCTGAAGCGGCTCCACTGGAAGGTGCCCTCGGGGGCCTTCCAGCTCTGGCCGCCCGCGGTGAACGCGCCGCCCGCGGAGGTGACGGGGGTGATCTGGGCGCGCCAGGTCCCGTCGTTGTCCGTGATCGGGTCGGTCGCGGTCACCCAGTCGACGATCTTGCGCTCGCCGGTGGTGGTCTTCTGGAGCGCGGGGTGGCTGACGTCGACGCCCGAGTCCATGATGCCGATGGTCACGCCACGGCCGTCGGCCTGCGGGTTCTTCGCGACGAAGTCCACCGAGCCGGTCTCGAACGACGGGTTGTACGGGTTCTTGGCCGGGGTCTTCCCGTCCGGCGCCGGGTAGGTCTCGGCGGCGGTCTTCTTGGCCGAGCCCTCCTTGCTCACCTCGGGGCGCGGGTCCGGCAGCCGGATCTCGTGCCGCAGGTCCATGCCGTGCACGGACTCCAGCTTGGCGGCCGCCTTCAGCGCGGCCTCCGCCTTGTCGGTCGGCAGGGTGGCGCGTACGTAGCCGAGCTTGTCGTACGTCTGGCCGACCGAGGCGCCCTGGACGGCGTCGAGCTGGTCGGCCACCTGCTTGGTCTGACCGGGGGCGGTCGCGACCATGACGGTGACGGTCGCGTCGCCCTTGGCCTTGGCCTCCTGGAGCAGTTCGACGTCGGCCGAACCGAGCTTCTGGTCAGCGGACTTGACCGGAGCGGTGGTGGAGGGGTCGCCGTCGGCGCCCGCCGCGAAGGCGGGCACTGCGCCGGTGGCGCAGAGGGCGGCCACCAGGCCCGCGGCCGCCGCGACGCGGGCCGCGCGCCTGGCGCCGGGTATGGCCCCGGTGGTGGAGCTGGGGGAGTCGAGGGTCATCAGCATCCCTGGCTAAGTGAAAGATACGGTCCGGAATTCGGTGCCGGATGACCGGTCAGCTTTGCGCAAGTGACAGCTGTTTGGGGAGGGTTGTCATTGACCGAGACCTGACATGGCGGGTTCCCGTCAGTGCTGGCTCACCGCCAGTGCGGACATGGCGGGGCAAGCCGGGGCGAGTCGCTGGACCCGGCTAGTGGATTTATCGACCTTTCAGCCCCGCATCGGGGGCTGGGCGGAGCTCCGTCTCATAACGGGTGTGACAGATTCCGACCGTTCAGCGCTCGCGCGTGCGCGCGTAGTGGCGGGAGGCCTTCGCGCGGTTGCCGCAGACGGCCATGGAGCACCAGCGCCGGGTGCCGTTGCGCGAGGTGTCGTGGAAGTGCAGCACGCAGCTCTCCGAGGCGCACGCGCGGATCCGGTCGGGCGCGGTGGCCAGGAGGCCGAGGTAGTCCCGGGCCGCCGTCCACGCCGGACCCCAGGAGGGGTCGGCGAACTCGGCGCGCTCGCCCGGGCCTTCGGCGGTCAGAGTGGCACGGATCCGGCCGTGCTCCAGCACGGAGTCCACCAGGGAGCGCGCGCTCGCGTCGGCCGGGTCCGCGACGGCCCGGGCGATCGCCTCGCGGGCGGTCAGCAGATGGACGAGGGTCGCGGCGTCTGCCCGGAAGCGGCCGGCCAGGCCGGTGCTCTCCAGCCACAGCGCGAGCCCCTCCATCCGGGTGAGCCCGAAGGCCCCCGCGAAGAGGTCGGCGATCTCGCCCTCCCGCATCCAGCGCGTGTTCAGCAGGTCGAGGGAGACCGGCTCTCCGGTGAGCGGACGCGGGTCCGTGGTCGGTGCCGTCATGTCCGCCTCCTGGTGCCGCTAACCCCTCAAGCATACGTAACCGGTTGACGCCCTGGTCTCTAACCCTTAATCTCGATTTAGAAGGTTAGAACTCCAGGACTTCTGGAACCTCGGGGAAGGGAAACCCTCATGTCGAACGCCGCCGCCGGCACGCTGCGCACCGGGCACATCGGCCTCAACGTCACCGATCTGGACCGCTCGCTCGCCTTCTACCGCGACGCCCTCGGCTTCGAGCAGCTGGGCGAGGGCAAGGAGGAGGGCCGCAGATACGCCTTCCTCGGCCGGGACGGCGAACTGGTCCTGACCCTGTGGCAGCAGGCGGAGAACCGGTACGCGCCGCAGGCCGCCGGACTGCACCACCTCGCGTTCTCCGCCGGCGCGATCGAGGAGGTCCGGGCGTACGAGGAGCGGTTGCGCGGCCTCGGGGTCGACTTCGCCTACGAGGGCGTCGTCGCGCACCGGGAGGGCGCGGCCTCCGGGGGGATCTTCTTCCACGACCCCGACGGCACCCGCCTGGAGATCTCCGTGCCCGCCGGGGCCCAGGGCGCTCCCGCCCCCACGGCGGACGCCCCGACCTGCGGATTCTTCTAGGAACTCAAGGAGCGGGGGTCGTCATGGGCCGGTACCACCAGGGCTCGCTGGCCGTGCAGGAGCGGGTCGGCGTACGCGAGCTCGCCGAGCACGTCGGCCGCTCGATCGGCGCGGGCATCCGGGAGGTCGCGGCGGCCTTCCTCGCCGAACAGCCCCACCTCGTCGTCGGTGCCGCCGACGGCGCGGGGCGGATGTGGGCCTCGTTGCTCACCGGCGCGCCCGGTTTCGCACGGGCCACCGGGCCGGGCCGCATCGAGGTCTCGGGGGGCCTGCCGGAGGGCGACCCGCTGGCGGGGGCGCTGGCCACCGCCGGCACCCGGGTCGGCACGATCTCCCTCGACCCGCGCACCCGGCGCCGGATGCGGCTCAACGGGACCCTCGCCGTCACGCCCGGCGGTTTCGCGGTGGAGGCGGAGCAGGTCTTCGCCAACTGCCCGAAGTACCTCCAGAAGCGGCAGCCGCTGGAGTTGGTGGCCGAAGGGGTCGGTGTCCTCTCGTGCGGGGAGGCGCTCACCCCCGGGCAGGAGCGGGCCGTCCGCGCGGCCGACACCTTCTTCATCGCCACCACCGCCGAGGCGGACGGGGCCGACGCGAGCCATCGGGGCGGCATGCCGGGCTTCGTGGAGGTGCTCTCGCCGACGGAGCTGCGCTGGCCGGACTACGCCGGGAACTCGATGTTCCTCACCCTGGGCAACCTGGCCGCCGACGACCGGGCCGGGCTGCTCTTCCCCGACTGGGAGGGCGGCGGGCTGCTCCAGCTGAGCGGGCGGGCCCGGACCGAGTACGGCCCCGGCGGGAGCCGGGCGGTGCGCTTCCGGGTGGAGGCGGCGGTGGAGAGCCTGCACCCGGGGCGGCTGCGCTGGAGCGCCCCGGAGTACTCCCCGGCCAACCCGCCTCACCGGGGCAGTACGACCAGGTAGGCGGCGGGCTCGCGGTCGTCGGACGCCGTCAGGGCGGTCCGTACGACCGCGGCCTGCTGTTCGGGCCAGTCCCGCAGCTTGCGGGGCGTCAGGTACAGGACGGTCACCCCGAGGCGCTCCAGGGTCTCGCGCTTGCGGACGGCCTCCGACCAGTCCTCGTCCTCGCCCTGGCGGGGTGCGCGGGTGTCGATCTCGATGGCCACGGCCTGCTCGGGCCAGAACGCGTCGACGCCGCCCAGGTGCGGGCCGCCGGGCAGCCGCAGGTCCACGTTCCAGACGGGCTCGGGGAGCTCGAAGCCCCGTACGAGCTGGTACAGCCGGTCCTCGGCGAGGGCCCGGCCCTCGGCGAGGAGGGACTCGACGGCGTCCACCACGTGCGGCCGGTTGAGCAGCCGGGCCACCGTCAGCTCCCGTACGACGGCGGACGGTTCGCAGTGTCCGCCGCGGACGGCCTCGCTGAGGATGCGGCGCACCGTATCGGCGTCGGAGACCTGCGCGACGGCGTCGGCGACGGCCCGCGCCACGGGGGCCACCGGCAGCCCGGTCACCTCCAGCGGGCCGGGCGGGGTGTGGGCGCGCACGATGCGGACGTCGCCGGTCGAGCGCAGGCGGCGGGTGTGGGGGACGAGGACGTCGATGTGCGGGAGGGCGAGCAGGGCGGGGGTGGAGGAGAACCGGTAGAGCGCGAGGGCGGCCAGCCCGGTGATCATGACCTCGCCGCTGCCGCGCCGGCCGGCGTACAGCAGGGCGGCGTGCAGCCGCTCCTCGCTGGTCGCGGGGCCGGAGTGGAGCAGGAACACCCCGGGCAGCACCTGCTGCCAGGGCCGCCCGGCGGCGTCGGAGGCGCTGACGCCGTGCTCGCGCAGCTGTGCGAGGGTCAGCACGCGGGGGCGGCTGGCGGTGAGGTGGGTGAGGGGGAGGGGTGCGTTCTGGTTCATGACTCGGTGATTCCCTCAGGCCAAGGCCTTCCTAACGCCTGTTACACGCCCGTCGACAAATCCGGACAAGACGGGGCTAAAGTACGGGCGTTCGACTGCCGAAAGAGACCGCCGCCTCCGATCACCCGATGAACGCACCGATGCCCCCGCCGGAGTGCCGGCGGGGGCATCGGTGCGCGACGGGCGAGGTGCGGCGGCCAGGCCGGCCCCGCACCCCGCGCAGGGGTCCTCAGCCGGCGGCCGCGTCGCAGGCCTGGCCGCGCAGGGCGCGGGCCAGGTCGTCGCGGGACTCCAGGACCAGCCGGCGCAGGGCCGGGGCCGCGTCCGGGCGGGCCTCAAGCCAGGCGTCCGTCGCGGCCAGCGTCGCCGGGGAGTCCTGGAGCGCGGGGTAGAGCCCCTTCACCACGTCCATGCCGATCTGGATCGACCGCTCCGCCCAGACCCGCTCGATCACCGCGAAGTACCGCTCGGTGTGACCGGCCAGCAGCTCCCGCTGCGAGGGCTGCTGCATCCCGCTGATGGTGGCCTCCACCAGCGCGTTCGACAGCGCGTCCGACTCCACCACCGCCGCCCACGCCTGGTCCTTGACCGCCGCCGAGGGGCGCGCCGCCAGGCACCGCACCTGGTGCCGCTTGCCCGAAGCGGTGTCGTCCCGCGCCAGTTCGGCCTCCAGCACGGACTCGTCCACCGCCCCGTGCGCCACCAGCGGCAGCAGGAAGTCCCAACGCAGCTCCTGGTCGACCTCCAGCCCGTCGATCCGCGCCGTGCCGTTCAGCAGCCCCAGCAGCAGCTGGAAGTCGCCCTCCGTCGCCGCGCTCGCCGCGAAGAACCGGGCCCAGGTCAGCTGGTGCTCCGACCCCGGCTCGGCCAGCCGCAGCTCGTGCAGGGCGCCCGCCGCCAGGTCCCGCCCGCTCTGCT
Source organism: Streptomyces sp. NPDC048352 (assembly GCF_040651895.1). NCBI lineage: Bacteria > Bacillati > Actinomycetota > Actinomycetes > Kitasatosporales > Streptomycetaceae > Streptomyces > Streptomyces sp. NPDC048352. The sequence goes on along the minus strand of NZ_JBEZKZ010000016.1, from coordinate 44,440 downwards.
CGCGCCGCTCCGGCGCCGCGTAGTGGGTCACCGCGCTCAGCGCCTGCGCGTGCAGCATCTGGAGCACGCCGACGTCGCTCTCCCGGCCCGCGTGGGCCAGCACCAGCGACAGGAAGTCCCGGGCCGGCATCAGGGCGTCCCGCGTCAGGTTCCACAGCGCCGACCAGCACAGCGCCCGCGCCAGCGGGTCCGTCAGATCGCCGAGGTGGGCGCGCAGCGTCGCCAGCGAGTGCTCGTCGAAGCGGACCTTGCAGTACGTGAGGTCCTCGTCGTTGACCAGGACCAGGTCGGGCCGCTCCAGCCCGGCAAGCTCCGGGACCGCCGTCCGGGCCCCCGCCACGTCCGCCTCCGCCCGGGCGTAGCGCACCAGCGACCCGTCGGCCTCCAGCCGGTACAGGCCCACCGCGACCCGGTGCGGGCGCAGCGCGTCGCCCTCCTGGAGCACCGCCAGTTCCGTCAGCCGTCCGGCTGCGTCGCAGGTCACCGCGGGCGTCAGCGCGTTCACGCCCGCCGTCTGGAGCCAGGCCCGCGACCACGTCGCCATGTCCCGCCCGGAGACCTCCCCGAGCACCGACAGCAGGTCGTCCAGGGTGGTGTTCCCGTACGCGTGCGCCTTGAAGTAGCGCCGCGCGCCGTCCAGGAACGCCTCCCGGCCCACATAGGCGACCAGCTGCTTGAGCACCGCCGCGCCCTTGGCGTACGTGATGCCGTCGAAGTTCAGCTTCGCGTCCTCCAGGTCACGGATGTCGGCCGTGATCGGGTGGGTGGAGGGCAGCTGGTCGGCCCGGTACGCCCACGCCTTGCGGCTGTTGGCGAAGGTGACCCAGGCCTGGTCGAAGCGGGTGGCCTCGACCAGGCCGAAGGAGCCCATGAAGTCCGCGAAGGACTCCTTCAGCCACAGGTCGTCCCACCACTTCATGGTGACCAGGTCGCCGAACCACATGTGCGCCATCTCGTGCAGGATGACGTTCGCGCGCCGCTCGTACGAGGCCTGCGTGACCTTCCCCCGGAAGATGTACTCCTCGCGGAAGGTCACCATCCCCGGGTTCTCCATCGCGCCGAGGTTGTACTCGGGGACGAAGGCCTGGTCGTACTTCCCGAAGGGGTAGGGGTAGTCGAAGATCTCGTGGAAGAGGTCGAAGCCCTGCTTGGTGACGAGGAAGACGTCATCGGCGTCGAAGTGCTTCGCCAGTCCCTTGCGGCACATGGCGCCCAGCGGGATCGTCAGGTCCCCGCGCGTGTAGGTGTCCGTGACGTAGTGGTACGGCCCCGCCACCACGCAGGTGATGTACGTGGAGATGGGCGCGGTCTCGGCGAAGCGCCAGGTCTGCCCCTCGCGGGACTCCTCCGCGCCGTTGCTCCACACCCGCCACCCCTCGGGCGCGCTCACCTCGAAGCGGTAGGGCGCCTTCAGGTCGGGCTGCTCGAAGTTGGCGTACACCCGGCGGGCGTCGGCCGGCTCGTACTGGGTGTAGAGGTAGACCTCGCCGTCCTCCGGGTCCACGAAGCGGTGCATGCCCTCGCCGGTCCGGCTGTAGGCGCAGTTCGCGTCGACGACCAGGACGTTCTCGGAGGCGAGCCCGTCCAGCGCGATCCGCGAACCGTCGAAGACGGCGGCCGGGTCCAGCGCCCGCCCGTTCAGGGTGACGGAGTTCACCGACGGGGCGATCAGGTCCGCGAAGGAGGAGGCGCCCGGGACGGCGGCCCGGAAGCGCACGGTCGTCACCGAGCGGAAGGTGCGGGGGCCCTCGGCCGGTTCGGCCTCGTCCACCGCGGACCTCAGGTCGAGGACCACCTCGTACCCGTCGACGGACAGCAGCTCGGCCCGCTCGCGGGCCTCGTCGCGGGACAGGTTCTCTCCGGGCACGTTGCACTCCTTCGTGCGTGATCACGGTCTTCGCTGGAATCCTCCCACGGGGAATGCGCCCGCTCCCGGCCTGGTTGGCGGATAAGAACATGACCCGTGACGCCTTATGTGACTTGAGGAGAACCATGACCGACACCCAGGTGCGTGAGAAGACGCCGGTCGACTTCTGGTTCGACCCGCTCTGCCCCTGGGCCTGGATGACCTCCCGCTGGATGCTCGAGGTCGAGAAGGTCCGTGACGTCGAAGTCCGCTGGCACGTGATGAGCCTCGCCGTGCTCAACGAGGACAAGCTCGACGAGCTGCCCGAGCGCTACCGCGAGATCGTCGGCCCCAAGGGCTGGGCGCCGGTGCGCGTGGTGATCGCGGCGCAGCAGAAGCACGGTGACGAGATCACCGGCAAGCTGTACACCGCGCTCGGCACCCGCATCCACAACGAGGACCGGGGCGCGACGCGCGAGGTCATCGCCGACGCGCTGGAAGAGGTCGGGCTGCCGGCCGAGCTGCTCGCCTACGCCGACTCCGACGAGTACGACCACGTCGTGCGCGACTCCCACAACGACGGCATCGAGCGCGTCGGCCAGGAGGTCGGCACCCCGGTGATCTCCGTGCCCGGCGCCGACGGCGACGAGGTGGCCTTCTTCGGCCCGGTCGTGACGCCGGCTCCGCGCGGCGAGGCCGCCGCCCGCCTGTGGGACGGCACCCTGCTGGTCGCCTCGACCCCCGGCTTCTACGAGATCAAGCGCACCCGCACCAAGGGCCCGTCCTTCGAGTAGTCCGGCCCGGACACCTACGGAAGACCCCCGTGAGTCACGTCCTCACGGGGGTCTTCCGCTCTGCACGCCCGCACGCGAAGGCTGAGAAGACGATCACGAGGCGGGCGGGTCCTGCGGGGTGCCGTTCAGCCCTTGACGGGGATCAGCAGCGGGGTGTTGGCCTTGGCGTCGGCGTAGCGCCGGGCGACGTCCTGCCAGTTGACGACGTTCCACATCGCCTCGATGAAGTCGACCTTCTGGTTCTTGTACTGGAGGTAGAAGGCGTGCTCCCAGGCGTCGAAGACCAGGATCGGAGTGCTGGCGACGCCCACGTTGCCCTGGTGGTCGTAGACCTGCTCGACGACCAGGCGGCCGCTGACCGGCTCGTACGCGAGCACGCCCCAGCCGGAGCCCTGCGTCGCGGAGGACGCGAAGGTGAGCTGCTTCTTGAACTTGGCGAAGGAGCCGAAGGACTCGGTGATGGCGTCCGCGAGGTCGCCCACGCCGTCGGCCGCGGAGGGCTCGCCGCCGCCCTCGCCGGTCTTCGGGCTGGCCATGTTGTTCCAGTAGATGCTGTGCAGGATGTGGCCGGAGAGGTGGAAGGCCAGGTTCTTCTCCAGGCCGTTCAGCGCGCCCCAGTTCTCCTTGTCGCGCGCCTCCTCCAGCTGTTCGAGCGTGGTGTTGGCGCCCGCGACGTAGGCCGCGTGGTGCTTGTCGTGGTGGAGCTCGATGATCTGCGGGTTGATCACCGGCTCGAGCGCCGCGTAGTCGTAAGGAAGCTCAGGAAGCGTGTAGATGGCCATGCGTGTGTCCGGTCCCCTCGGCGTGCCAATCGCTTATTGCAATTAATGCGCAACTGCACGCTAGCAGTATCTATTCCGGGTCACACGTAAGGGTCGCCTCGGTACGACGGGAGGCGGACCCCGCGTCGCACACGGGGTCCGCCTCCTGGCGCAGGGGCTGCCGGGCCGTCAGCCGCGCGCCGCCCGGCGCTGCACCGCGTACCCGGCTGCGGCCAGCGCCGCGGTCAGCCCGCCGGTGAAGACCACCTGCACGCGGGTGTCCTCGCCCAGGGCCATCAGCACCAGCACCCCGGCGACCCCGGCCAGCGCCACCCACGTCAGGTACGGGAAGCCCCACATTCGCACGACCAGCCGCCCGGGGGCCTCGCGCTCCAGGCGCCGGCGCAGCACGAACTGCGAGACCGCGATGAAGCCCCAGACGACGAGGATGACCCCGCCGACCATGTTCAGCAGCCAGGCGAACAGGGTGTCCGGGTACCAGTACGACAGCAGGACGGTGACGAAGCCGAAGCCCGCCGAGGCCAGCACCGCCCGCCGGGGCACCCCGCCCGAGACCCTGCCCAGCGCCCGGGGTCCCTGGCCCCGCGCGACCAGGGAGTGGGCCATGCGCGAGGAGCCGTAGATGTTGGCGTTCATCGCGGACAGCAGGGCGATCAGGACGACGGCGTTCATGATCTGGCCGGCGGCCGGGATGCCCAGGTGGTCCAGCGTCGCGGCGTACGGGCCGTGCTCGGTGACACCCGGGTCGTTCCAGGGCAGCAGGGTGACGATGACCAGCATCGAGCCGACGTAGACGACCGCGATCCGCCACATGGTGGTCCTCACCGCCTTGGCCACGCCCCTGACCGGGTCCTCGGACTCGGCGGCCGCGATGGTCACCGTCTCCAGCCCGCCGTACGCGACGACCGAGGCGAGCAGGCCGACCAGCAGCCCGTCGACCCCGTGGGGCAGGAAGCCGCCGTCGTGCAGCAGGTTGGCGGCGCCGGGGGAGGAGGTGCCGGGCAGCAGGCCCAGGACGGCGAGGACGCCCAGGGCGAGGAAGAGCCCGATGGCGCCGATCTTGAGGGCGGCGAACCAGAACTCGAACTCGCCGAAGCGCGAGACGGCCCCCAGGTTGGCGGCGGTGAAGACCACCATGAGCACCAGCACCCACATCCACGACGGGGTGCCGGGGAACCAGCCCGCCAGGATGTGCGCCGCGCCGATCGCCTCGATGGCGACGCCCACCACCAGCAGGATCCAGAACATCCAGCCCGCGGTGAAGCCGGCCCAGGGCCCGATCGCCCGCTCGGCGTGCACGGAGAAGGAACCGGAGGCCGGGTTGGCGGCGGACATCTCGCCGAGCATCCGCATCACGAACATCACCAGCAGCCCGGACACGGCGTACGCCAGCACGATCGAGGGGCCGGCGGCCGCGATGCCGGCGCCGGAGCCGACGAAGAGCCCGGCGCCGATGACCCCGCCGAGGGCGATCATCGAGAGGTGGCGCTGTTTGAGGCCGTTGCCGAGGGGGTTCCCGGCCTCTCGGGCCGGGGAACCCTGCTGTGCGGGACGTGCGGTGGTGCTCTGACTCATGCGGGCCAGTCTGCCGAGCGTCCGTTTATCGGACGTCGGGCGTCCATCATCCGGACACCCCTCTCACGGGACGTGACCGCCCGCCCCGGAAAGCGGAACAGGCCCGGGACCGAGGTCCCGGGCCTGCCGCACACCTGCCGAGGGGTCAGGACCGGCGGTCCCGCACCTCCCGGTAGCACGCCACCAGCAGCACCACGGCCGCCGCGCCGGAGGACCACAGCAGCTGCGGCCGCGCCGAGTCGTCGAACAGCATCAGCACCAGGACCGCCGCCATCCCGGCCAGCGCCGCCCACGTCAGGTACGGGAACGCCCACATCGGCAGCGTCAGCCGCTCCGGCATGTCCCGCTCCAGCCGGGGCCGCAGCCGCAGCTGCGAGACCGCGATCAGCACCCACACGAACAGCAGCACCGCGCCGACCGCGTTGAGCATGTAGAGGAAGACCGTGTCCGGCCACAGCAGGTTCAGCACCACCGACACGAAGCCGAAGGCCACCGAGGCGAGGACCGCGCGCGTCGGCACCCCGCTGCCGGAGACCTTCAGCAGCGCCTTCGGCGCCTCCCCCCGCTCGGCCAGCGAGAACACCATGCGCGACGAGCCGTAGAGGTTCGCGTTCAGCGCCGACAGCAGCGCCACGAACACCACGATGTTCATGATCTGGCCGGCCGCCGGGATCCCGATGGAGTCGAGGACGGCGACGTACGGGCTCTGACCGGGCTCCAGCGAGTCCCACGGCAGCAGGCTCACGATGACCAGCATCGAGCCGACGTAGAAGAAGAGGATGCGCCACACCGCGCTGCGCACCGCCCGGGACACGGACTTGGCCGGGTCGTCCGACTCGGCGGCCGCGATGGTGACGACCTCCAGGCCGCCGAAGGCGAAGACCACCGCAAGCATGCCGGCGACCACCCCGCCGAGGCCGGCCGGGAAGAAGCCGCCCCGCCCGGTCAGGTTGGCCGTCCCCACCGGCTCGGTGTCCGGCAGCAGGCCGAAGACCGCCAGGGTGCCGAGGATCAGGAACAGGACGATCGCGCCGACCTTGAGGGCCGCGAACCAGAACTCGAACTCGCCGAAGTTCCGCACCGCCGCCAGGTTGCTGAGGGTGAAGACCACCATGAAGATCAGCACCCACAGCCACTGGTCGACCGAGGGCACCCACCCGTGCGCGATGTTCGCCGCTCCGGTCGCCTCCACGGCGAGCACCACGACCAGCAGGAACCAGTACAGCCAGCCGGCCGAGAAGCCGGCCCAGCGCCCGAGGGCCTTCTCCGCGTACACGGAGAACGAGCCGGAGGCGGGCATCGCCGCGGACATCTCGCCGAGCATCCGCATCACCAGCATGGCGAGCACGCCCGCCAGCAGGTACGAGCAGATGATCGCGGGGCCGGCGATGCCGATGCCGGCGCCGGAGCCGACGAAGAGGCCGGCGCCGATGACGCCGCCGAGGCCCAGCATGGTCAGGTGACGCTGCTTGAGGCTGTGGCTCAGGGGTTCCGGGGGCAGGCCGCCCTCGGTGACGGACAGGTCTTCGCGCATGAGCAGATTCGTACTCTCGGTAGGCAAGCGACGCCGGGGGCTGCGCAAGGGATGGGCGGGCAAGGGGCGGGAGATCCGGGGGGATTGGCGGGAACCTACAGTCTGGCCGGAAGGGAGCCTCCGGAGCAAAAAGGATGTGTCATCGCATGCGGGCCGTGATCGGGATCACTCCAACTCGGGTGTAGTGCCGACCCTTTGTGCGGTCCCCACCAAACCGGACAGTATGCCTTTGTCCCGGTCGGCGGTGGGGCGGCGGTCGGCCGGCGGCTAACGTCGCGGTGTCCCGCCCGACCACCCACCTTCCGGAGCCTTCGATGAGCACCGCTTCCGTCTCCTTCCGGCCCGGCGCCGTCCTCGCCGACCTGCTGCCCGCGAGCCGCGTCCGCGACGCCGCCCTCGTCGTCGGCGGAGCCGCGCTCACCGGCATGGCCGCCCAGCTGTCCGTCCAGGTCGACGGCCTCGCCGCCCCGATCACCGGGCAGACCTTCGCGGCCCTGCTCGTCGGCACCGCGCTGGGCGCCCGCCGCGGCTTCCTGTCGCTCGCGCTCTACACCCTGGTCGGCATGGCCGGCGTGCCGTGGTTCGCGAACGGCGGCTCCGGCGCGGGCGGCGCGACCTTCGGGTACGTCCTCGGCATGCTGCTCGCGTCCACCCTCGTCGGCGCCCTCGCGCGGCGCGGCGGCGACCGCTCGGTGCTGCGCATGGCCGGGACGATGGTGCTGGGCTCCGCGGTGATCTACGCGGTGGGCGTGCCGTACCTGATGGCCGTCACCGGGATGTCCCTGGAGACCGCCGTCGCCAAGGGCCTGGTCCCGTTCCTGATCGGCGACGCCCTCAAGGCCGCGCTGGCCATGGGCGCGCTGCCGGCCGCCTGGAAGCTGGCCGGCCGCCGCGGCTGAGCCCCGCCCGTACGACAGCCCCGGACCGCGCGTGCGGTCCGGGGCTGTCGTGTCCCTACGGGAGGTAGGGGACGTACGGGAAGTGCGGCCTGCGGGACTACGCGTCGACGGCGGTCTTGCGGCGGGCGTTGCGCACCACACCGATGACCACCACCACGGCGGCGACCAGCAGCGAGAGCATGACCGTCTTGCGGTTGCCGTCGTCGTAGACCATGTAGCCGAGGACGAAGGTGATCATCGCCGCGGTGGCCCAGGTCAGGTACGGGAAGAGCCACATCTTGACGGTGAGCTTCTCCGGCGCCTCGCGGACCAGGATCTTGCGCATCCGCAGCTGGGTCAGGCAGATGACCAGCCACACGAAGAGCGCGATGGCACCCGACGCGTTCAGCAGGAAGTCGAAGACCGTGTCCTTGTAGGCGTAGTTGAAGTAGACGGCGATGAAGCCGAAGACCACGGAGCCCAGGATGGCGGCGGTCGGGACGCCCTTCTTGCTGACCTTGGCGAAGGCCTTGGGGGCGTCACCGCGCTCGCCCAGCGAGAACGCCATGCGGGAGGCGGTGTACAGGCCGGAGTTCAGGCAGGACAGCACGGCCGTCAGGACGATCACGTTCATGATCTGGCCGGCGTGCGCGATGCCGATCGAGTCGAGGGCGGCGACGTACGAGCCCTTGTCCACGATCGACTTGTCGTTCCACGGCAGCAGGGTCAGGACGATGAAGATCGAGCCCAGGTAGAAGACGCCGATGCGCCAGATCACCGAGTTGGTGGCCTTGGTGACCGCGCGGCGCGGGTCCTCGGACTCGCCGGCCGCCAGGGTGACGATCTCGCTGCCCATGAAGGAGAAGACGACCATCAGCACACCGGTGAGGATGGAGCCCCAGCCGTTGGGTATGAACCCGCCGGTGTCGGTCAGGTGCGCGAAGCCCGCGCCCGGGTTGTCCGAGCCCGGCAGCACGCCGAAGACGGCGAGCATGCCGACGATCACGAAGGCGCCGATGGCGACGACCTTGATGCCCGCGAACCAGAACTCGAACTCGCCGTAGGAGGCGACCGAGCCGAGGTTGGTGACGGTCAGCACGGCCATCACGATCAGGGCCCAGGCCCACTGCGGGACGGCCGGGACCCAGCCCTCGAGGATGACGGCGCCGGCGGTGGCCTCGACGGCCAGCACGACGACCCAGAAGAACCAGTACAGCCAGCCGATGGAGAAGCCGGCCCAGCGGCCCAGCGCCCGGTCGGCGTACGCGGAGAAGGAGCCCGAGTTCGGGCTGGCGGCGGCCATCTCGCCCAGCATCCGCATCACGAAGACGACCATCGCGCCGACGAGGGCGTACGAGATCAGGATGGCGGGGCCGGCCTTGGCGATGCCGCCGCCGGAGCCGACGAAGAGGCCGGCGCCGATGACACCGCCGATGGCGATCATGGAAAGGTGGCGGTTCTTGAGACCGGCCTTGAGACCGTCGGAGGGCTGGGCGGAACCGGGTTCGCCGGTCGGGTCGCCTGCCTTCTGAAGGGTCGTCGTCGTGCTCATGGACGAATCCTTAGGTTCTCGGGTGGAGAGTTCCGGCATTCAAACCCGATACCCCCGCTAGACGGAAGACCTTCGTCCGATAGTTACCCGAGGCCCCCAACGCGGGACCAAGGTCCCGACCCCTCCCGTCTGCGTTCTTTGGGTTTACTTGAGGTTTAGAAGTGATTTATGCGACACCCCTCTGCCGTCCCTCGGGGTCACGCATGCCACACTCGACCCATGCGCGTGTATCTCGGATCCGACCATGCCGGCTTTGAGCTCAAGAACCACCTGGTGGACTGGCTCAAGAACAACGGCCACGAGCCCGTCGACTGCGGGCCCCACATCTACGACGCGGTGGACGACTACCCGCCGTTCTGCCTGCGCGCCGCGGAGAAGACCGCCGCGGACGCCGACAGCCTCGGCATCGTGATCGGCGGCTCCGGCAACGGCGAGCAGATCGCCGCCAACAAGGTCAAGGGCGTCCGCGCCGTCCTCGCCTGGAGCGTGGAGACCGCGAAGCTCGGCCGCGAGCACAACAACGCCAACGTCATCTCCGTCGGCGGCCGCATGCACACCCAGGACGAGGCCACCGCCTTCATCGAGGCCTTCCTGGCGACCCCGTACTCCGGCGAGGAGCGCCACACGCGCCGCATCGACATGCTCTCCGCGTACGAGACCACCGGCGAGCTCCCCCCGATCCCGGCCCACCACCCGCAGGACCAGTAGGACCCCGTGCCGCCGGACGCACCCGTCCGGCGGCACGCCCATGCGTATCGAGGAGCACCGCCGTGCCCGAGGGGCATACGATCCACCGGCTCGCCCAGGACCACACCGAGCGCTTCGCCGCCCGCCCGGTACGGGTGAGCAGCCCGCAGGGCCGCTTCGCCGAGAGCGCGGCCCTGCTCGACGGCCGGGAGCTGGAGAGCGCCGAGGCGCACGGCAAGCACCTCTTCCTGGAGCTGGGCGACGCCTGGATCCACATCCACCTAGGGCTCTTCGGCAAGCTCGGCTTCGGCCCCGCCCCCGCCCCGCCGGCCACCGACACGGTCCGGCTGCGCCTGCTGAACGACGACCACTACGCCGACCTGCGCGGCCCCACCGCCTGCGCCCTGATCGGCGAGGGCGAGAAGAAGGCGATACACGACCGCCTCGGCCCGGATCCCCTGCGCCCGGCCGACGACCCCGGCCGCGCCTGGGCCCGCATCTCCCGCAGCCGGACCACGATCGCCGCGCTGCTGATGGACCAGAAGATCGTCGCGGGCGTCGGCAACGTCTACCGCGCCGAGGTCCTCTTCCGCCACGGCATCGACCCCTACCGGCTCGGCAAGGACCTCACCCGCGCCGAGTGGGACGCGATGTGGGCCGACCTGGTGGTGCTGATGCGCGAGGGCGTACGGAACAACCGCATCGACACGGTCCGCGACGAGCACCTCCCCGAGGCCATGGGCCGCCCGCCGAGGGTGGACGACCACGGCGGCGAGGTGTACGTCTACCGGCGGGCGAACATGCCCTGCCACATCTGCGGCGGCGAGATCCGCACCGCCGGCCTCGCCGCCCGCAACCTCTTCTGGTGCCCGGGCTGCCAGCAGCGCTAGAGGACGCCTTGCGCGGCGGCGCCTAGAAGCCGTGGGGGAGCCACGGGGCGACGTCGCCCGCGAAGGCCCGGGAGGCCTCCCGCAGCGCGCCCGGCCGCAGCTCGCGCACCCGGCCCGCCGCCGCCAGGGAGGTCAGGGTGACCCCGCCCAGGTAGGCCGCGCCCAGTTCCCGCACCGACAGCGCCAGGTCGGCGGCGGCCTCCGTGCGTACGCACCGTGCGGCCCCGTCGGCGGCCGTCAGCCGCCACCGTCCCGCGTTCCACGGGCAGAACCCGTCCTCGACCTCGACGACGACGTCCACCCCCGCTCCGTACTCCCGCGCCTCCAGCGCCGCCGGCAGGTCCACCAGCCGCACGTGCAGCCCGTCCCGCTGCGTCGCCCGGACCCGTCGGACGTTGCTGACCAGGTGCAGCAGCGGATCGTCCACGGGCCGCCCGGACGCCCGTACGCGACAGGTCAGGTCGATCTCGAAGAGGTAGCGCCACAGCGCCGCGTACGCCGCCGGGTCCGGTGCGTGCACCTCGCCGACCTGGACCGTGCCGTCCGGACCGCTCTGGTCCCAGTCGGACTTGACCCGGTAGCGGGCGTACCCGGCCACCTCGCCGTCCGGCCCCTCGGCCACCACGCACTTCAGCGGCGACGCCCCGTCGCGGTGCTCCGCCGGGTCCACGAGCGCCTGCCGCTCCCATCCCGGCTGCCGCGCGAGCATGCCCGGCCGGCCCGCGACCAGGGCGGCGTAGACCCGCTCGCAGTCCGCGAGGGCCTTCTCGGGGTCCACGAGCCGCAGCCGCACCCCGTCCGTCCCCGGCGGCGCGGAAATCCGTACCCGGGTGGTGTCGATGTCGACGGCCACGGCGTACGTGGCGATGCCGTACCCGAAGCGGCCGTAGATCTCCGGCTCCGACGCCGTCAGCACGGCGAGTGCCCCGCCACTCGAACGGATGTCGTCCAATTGGCGACGCATCATCGAGGTGAGCACCCCGCGCCTGCGATGGGTCGGTGCGACACCGACCATGGTCACGCCCGACGCCGGGACCAGGGCCCCGCCCGGCACCGACAGCCGGAAGCCGAACGCCGAAGCGGAGCCGACGCAGTCCCCGCCGTCCCAGACCCCGAGGGACCGGTCGAGCTCCGTCAGGGACCGGTAGAGCTCCCGGACCGAGGCGACCTCGGGCACGCCGCCGAACGCCAGTTCCAGATGATCGAACCAGGTGTCCCACTCGTCGTGCCGCACCACCCGCGTCTCAAGAGTCATGCGGTCATCCTCGCCCGGGCGTTCCGCCGCGGTCGAAGGGTTTTCGCCCCGCGGAGCACCCTCGGTCCGGGGGTCCCCCTGCGCGGTCACAGCCGGGATGGATAGGGTCCCGGAGCAATGGCCGGAGCGCGCGTCGAGACGTTCACGGCCCGGATGCGCATGCTGTCGCACCGGGCCCGCACCGCCATGCGCAAATCCGCCGTCGACTACTTCCGCGGGGACGCCTCCGACTGGCTGGCCTTCGGCGGCCTCCTCCTGACCGTGCCCGCCATGGCCTGCGGCACACTCCTGATGCCCGTCTGGTTCTCCCCGTCGGCCCTGGTCCTGCCCATCGTCGCCGGCGGCCTCCTGCTGCGGCCCGCCAGCCTGCTCGGCCTGTACGCCGCCGCCGCGTCCGCCCTGATCGTCGAAGCCCTCGTCCTCGGCCCGTACACCCAGGGACCCGCCCGGGTGACCCCGGGGACCGTGCTCGTGGTGGCCGCGTGCGGGTTCTTCGGGCTGGTCATCGCCCAGTTCCGCAGCCGCGTCGGCGTGCCCTGGAGACGCGGCGGCACCATGCTCTTCGACCTGCGCGAACGCATCCGGGTCCAGAGCAAGCTGCCCGCCCTGCCCCGCGGCTGGCACCGCGAGATGGCCCTGCGCCCGGCCGGCGGCCAGTCCTTCTCCGGCGACTTCGTCGTCGCCGCCCGCACCAACGGCGGCCGCACCCTGGAGGTCGTCCTCACCGACGTCTCCGGCAAGGGCATGGAAGCCGGCTCCCGCGCCCTCCTCCTCTCCGGCGCCTTCGGCGGTCTCCTCGGCGCCCTGCCGCCCCGCCAGTTCCTCCCCGCCGCCAACGGCTACCTGCTCCGCCAGGACTGGGAGGAGGGCTTCGCCACCTCCATCCACCTCGTCCTCGACCTCGAGACCGGCGACTACGAACTCCTCTCCGCCGGCCACCTCCCCGCCCTCCAGCTCTCCGCCGGCACCGGCCGCTGGCAGGAAGTCTCCGGCGAAGGCCCCCTCCTCGGCGTCTACGACGGCGCCGACTTCGAACCGGCCCGGGGCAACCTGCGGCGCGGCGACGTCCTGATGCTCTTCACCGACGGCCTCGTCGAGACCGCCGACCGCGAGATCGCCGAAGGCATCGACCGGCTCACCGGAGAAGCCGACCGCTACGTCGCCGCCGGCTGGGACGGCGCCGCCTGGCACCTCATCGAAAAGGTCGCCAAGGACGTCAACGACGACCGCGCCCTCCTCCTCATCCGCCGCTCACCCTGAGCCCCCCCGGGGGTGGGGTTTACCCCACCAGCCGTCCGCCGGGCCGCTCCATGGCCGCGCCCCCGGGCGATCCGTAGCGTCGGGGACGACAGCAGCGGACCCGGCACGGAAGGCGGCACGCCATGGGGCTCAGGCGGACCAGGCGGCACGACGAGGGCGCACCCGCCGTCGAGCTGCGCGGCGTACGGCGCGTCTACGGGCGCGGCGCCACCGCCGTACACGCCCTGCGCGGGATCGACCTCACCCTGCCGCGCGGCAGCTTCACCGCCGTCATGGGCCCCTCCGGCTCCGGCAAGTCCACCTTCCTCCAGTGCGCCGCAGGACTCGACGTCCCCACCGAGGGCTCCGTCCGGCTCGGCGGCACCGAGATCACCGCGATGAACGAGAACGAACTCACCGTGCTGCGCCGCAGCCGCCTCGGCTTCGTCTTCCAGGCCTTCAACCTGCTGCCCTCGCTGACCGTCGAGCAGAACGTCCTGCTCCCGCTGAGCCTCGGCGGCGGCCGCCACGACCGGGCCCGGGCCGCCGAGCTGCTCGCACGGGTCGGGCTGGAGGGCAAGGGCCGGCGCCGCCCCGCCGAGCTCTCCGGCGGCCAGCAGCAGCGGGTGGCCATCGCCCGGGCGCTGGTCACCCGGCCCGACGTGGTCTTCGCCGACGAGCCGACCGGCGCCCTCGACACCACCACCGCCGCCGAGGTGCTCGGCCTGCTGCGGGACGCGGTCGACTCCCTCGGGGCCACCGTCGTCATGGTCACCCACGACCCGGCCGCCGCCGCCCACGCCGACCAGGTGCTCTTCCTCGCCGACGGCCTCATCGCGGACCGCCTCCCGCGCAGCCCGGCCCCCGTGATCGCGACCCGCATGACCACCCTGACGACCGGCCGGGCGGCCCCGGCGCACGCGGCCTAGGGGTGTCCGCACAGTCCCGCCTGCCCTGCGACGCCTGGCACCGCACCTCGCCGCGTTGTCGGGCCGGCCCGGGTACGTCCAGTACGCGGGCGGCCCTCCGCCGTGCGATGCACGGCACCAGACGCCGCAGGGCCCGCCCTTCGGGCGGCTGGCGCCCCTAGTCGAAGCGGATGTGCCGCACCCCGACCAGGGCGCGGCGCAGCCGGCCCCGCACGGGGCCGTCCAGGTCCGGGGCCAGGGCCAGGCCGGCCGAGGCCGCGACCCGGTCCGCGACCCGGGACACCGTCAGCCGGTCGGTGGCCAGGTGCTCCGCGAACTCCGGCGCGCGCAGCGCCTCCAGGCACCCGTCGAGGCGGGCCACCGCGAAGCTCTCCCGCTTCAGGCCCCGGCCCAGCCCGCGCTCCCGCAGCCGGCGCAGCACCGTCTCGCGTCCGGCCAGCAGCGCGAAGTGCCGTACGTCGTGGCCGGCTTCGCGCAGCCGTCCGACCGTCTGCGCGAAGTACCCCGGGTCGGTCACCGTCATCGGCACCAGTAGCACCCCCGGATACCGCCGGGCGGACAGGTCCAGCACCTCGAACACGCCCTGCCGCCAGGCCGGCAGGTCCTGGAAGTCCCCGCGCAGCGGACCCGGCAGCATGCGGTGCAGCCCGAAGCCCACGTGTTCCGGATCGCACACCGCGCTGCCCGGCAGCCGCCGGTGCAGCTCGTACGCGGTCTGCGTCTTGCCCCCGCCGAAGGGGCCGTTGAGCCAGACGATCACCGCGCCACCGCCGTCCAGGGCCCGACCCCGAGCTTCCCCGTGTGCCCGAGGTCGACCGGCGCCGACAGCCGCAGCCGCAGCCGCGGCGCGCCCGGCTTCGGGGCCAGGTCCACGACCCACCCCTCGACGGGCGGCGTACTCGCCTCGGTGACCAGGTTCCGCCACAGCAGCGCCACCGACGCCGCCTCGCCGGGGGCGAGCGTCACCGGCTGCGGCGCGGCGTCGAGACCGGTCGAGGAGGCGATCCCGTTCGACCCCTGCCCGACCGACACCTCCACCGGCCGCTCCTGCCCGTCCAGCAGCCGCAGCTCCGGATGGCCCTGGAGTACGTACGCCTGCGCGCCGCAGTTGACCAGCCGCAGCCCCGCCACCCGCAGCCCCATCGCCGCGTCACCGGCGTCCTCCAGCAGCCGTACCCCGCCCTCGGGGCACGGCCCGGCCGTCGGGGTCGGTGCCCCGCCCCGCCGGTCCTGCGCCGGCCCGTCCTCGATCGGGGCCACCCGCACCCCGCACCCCGCCAACACCCCGGCGGCCAACACCGCAACCACCCCGACGCGCCCCAGCCCCCTGAATTCCCCCACCCCCCGACCCTACGCCGCCCCCCCCACGGCCCCCAGCCCGCCTCCCCGCCCGGGGCGAGGGCCCCGCCCGGCCACCCGGTGCGGATTGGACCGTCCGCCCCGCGCCCCGGGCGTCTACCGTCCCCGCCATGGACCGCACGCTCGCCGCCGACCTCGCCCGCCTCCCCGAGCTCCTCGACGCCACCCGACGCGCCGCCGCCGACGCCCTCGCGTCCCTGGGCGACCGCCCCGTCGTACCGCCGCAGGACGCGCCGCCGCCCACGCCCCTGCCCGAGCGCGGCACCGGCACGGAAGCCGCCCTCGCCGACTTCCTGACCCGCTGGGCCCCCCGCCTCTCCGCCTCCGCCGGCCCCCGCTACCTCGGCTTCGTCACCGGCGGCGCCACCCCCGCCGCCCTCGCCGGGGACTGGCTGACCGCCGCCCACGACCAGAACTCCAACTCCGCCCTCGACGGCGCCGGCCAGCACCTCGAACGCGAGACCGTCGGCTGGCTGCGCGAGCTGTTCGGCCTCTCCGACGCCCACACCGGCACCTTCGTCAGCGGCGCCACCATGTCCAACACCGCCGGCCTCGCCATCGCCCGCGAATGGCTCGGTGAGCGCCGCGGGGTGTCCCCCTCCGAGGACGGCGTCGCCGCGCTCGGCCCCGTCCGCGTACTGTCCGGCGCCCCGCACTCCTCCATCGCCAAGGCCCTGTCCGTCCTCGGGCTCGGCCGTGCCGCCCTCGTCCGGGTGCCCACCCTCCCCGGCCGGGAGGCCGTCGACCCCGCCGCCCTCGACCGGGCGCTGGCCGACACGCCCGGCCCCGCCGTGGTCGTCGCCAACGCCGGCACCGTCAACACCGTCGACTTCGACGACCTGCCCGCCCTCGCCGCCCTGCGCGCACGCCACCGCTTCTGGCTCCACACCGACGCCGCCTTCGGCGCCTTCGCGGCCCTCTCCCCGCAGCACGCCCCCCTCGTCGCGGGCCTCGACGCCTCGGACTCCGTCTGCGTCGACCTGCACAAGTGGCTCAACGTCCCCTACGACAGCGCCGTCCAGTTCACCCGCCGCCGCGACCTCCAGTCCCGCGTCTTCGCCAACGCCGCCGCCTACCTCGGACCCCTCGGCGCCGACCCCGACCTGGTCCACCTCACCCCCGAGAACTCCCACCGGCTGCGCGCCCTCGCCGCCTGGTTCACCCTCCGCGCCTACGGCCGCGAGGGCCACCGCGAGATCGTCGAACGGGACATCGCCTGCGCCCGCTCCCTCGGCGAGCGGCTCGACCGCGACCCGGCCCTGCGGCTGCTGGCCCCGGTCCGCCTCAACGTCGTCTGCTTCACCCTCGCCGAGGCCCCCACCCCCGAACGCCTGGCCGCGCTGCGGGAGGCCGTCGCCGCCGACGTCTTCGTCACCCCCACGGTGTACGGGGGAACCCCCGCCCTGCGCGCCGCGTTCTCCAACTGGCGCACCACGCAGCAGGACGTGCGCCGGGCCGCCGAGGCCCTGAGCACGGCAGCGAAGGAGATCGCATGACGGACCGTCCCCTGACCCTCGCCGAGGTGGAGGCCCTCGCCCGCTCCGCGCACGAGGGGCAGACCGACAAGGCCGGCCGCCCCTACGCAGAGCACCTCGCGGCCGTCGCCGAGGGCGTCCGCCTGCGCGGCGGCAGCCCCGCCCAGCAGGCCGCGGCCTGGCTCCACGACGCCGTGGAGGACGAGGCGCTCACCCCCGCGCAGCTCACGGCGGCCGCCCTCCCGGAGGAGGTCAAGGCCATGGTCCTGGCCCTCACCAAACGCCCCGGGGAACCGCTCGCGGAATACGCCGCCCGCATCCTCGCCACCCCCGGAGCCCTCCTCGTCAAGGAGGCCGACCTCGCGCACAACGCCGACCCGGTACGCCTGTCCGTACTGGACGCGCCCACCCGCGACCGGCTGACCGCGAAGTACGCCCACGTCCGCTCGCTGCTCGGCATCACGGTCCCCTGACCCGCCCCGCCGTCCGCGACGCGCCCGAAATATGCCCGATACATGCCCGCTTGGCGGTATTGGCGTGATGGCGATTCGTCACGAGGCGGGTAGCGGCGGCCGGTTGGTGGGAGGATGGTGCATGTGGGGCGCGCGCGGCCGTGCGCCCGGGCCGGCCAGGGGACGACCGAAGGTGTGATCAGTAGTGGCCATTTCGCTGTCAGTCGTGGTTCTGTTGGCGATCATCCTGGTGATCATGATCCGCGGCAAGCACATGAAGGCCGGCCCCGCGATCGTCGCGGTCCTCTTCGGCTTCTTCCTCGCGTCCAGCTCCATCGCCCCGGACGTCAACCGCTTCCTGAACTCCCTCGCGGACACCATCGCGGGCATCAAGCTCTGAAACCCGGCGCCGCGGCGGCCCCTGGAACGATCCGGGAAACGACTCAGGGCCAGGTCGGGGAGAAGATCTCCGACCTGGCCCTGGGCCCTCGAGAGCGGGTGACGGGAATCGAACCCGCGTAGCTAGTTTGGAAGACTAGGGCTCTACCATTGAGCTACACCCGCAGCACGCGCGCCGCAGGTCCGGGGACCGCGGCACGGACAGCATCCTAGCGGGTCGCGCGGGGGGAGTGCACACCGCTTTTCCCGCCGTGTCCGGGCCCGCCCCTCCGCGCGCGTGCGCCCGCCGGGGAAACCACTGGCGTCGGAGGGTCTCCGGGCATGTACCCTACGTGTCGCACCGACGGGGTGTGGCGCAGCTTGGTAGCGCGTCCGCTTTGGGAGCGGAAGGTCGTCGGTTCGAATCCGGCCACCCCGACCACCAGTACCGCCCGCCACCGGGATCGTTCGTGAAGATCGCGTTGTGGGCTGATTGCCGCTTGCGGTTACTATGCAAGCTGCGTGCCCGTGTGTCTGATGTACCGGGCCGAATCCGTCGAGGCCGCTGAATCGCAGCGTTCCGGCAGAACCCCCAGCAGTCAGCCACAAGGAGACCGAACCGTGAAGAGCGCCGTGGAGACCCTGAACCCGACTCGGGTTCGGCTCACTGTCGAGGTGCCCTTCGAGGAGCTCAAGGACAGCCTCGACGCGGCGTACAAGAAGATCAACCAGCAGGTCACGGTGAAGGGCTTCCGCAAGGGCAAGATCCCGAACCGGGTCATCGACCAGCGCTTCGGCCGCGGTGCGGTGCTGGAGGAGGCCGTCAACGACGCCCTCCCGAAGTTCTACACCGAGGCCGTCAACGAGGCGGACCTGAACCCGCTGGGCCAGCCCGAGGTCGACATCACGGAGCTGAAGGACAACGAGCTCCTGAAGTTCACCGCCGAGGTGGACGTCCGCCCCGAGATCGAGATCCCGGACTACTCCGGCATCGAGGTCGAGGTCGACGCGGTCGAGGTCTCGGACGAGGACGTCGAGAAGTCGGTCGAGCAGCTGCGCAGCCGCTTCGCGTCCACCAAGGACGTCGAGCGCGCCGCGGCCGAGGGTGACGTCGTCACCATCGACCTCGAGGCCAAGGTCGACGGCGAGGTGCTCGCGGACGGCGTCGCCACCGACGTCTCCTACACCATCGGCTCGGGCGAGCTCCTCGACGGCATCGACGAGGCCGTGACCGGCCTGGAGGCCGGTGGCGAGGCCACCTTCACCTCCCAGCTGAAGGGCGGCTCCGCCGAGGGCAAGGACGCCGAGGTCACCGTCAAGGTCACCAAGGTCGCCGCCCGCGAGCTGCCGGAGCTGGACGACGAGTTCGCCCAGATGGCGAGCGAGTTCGACACCCTCGAGGAGCTCAAGGCGGACAGCCGCACGCGCCTCGAGAACATGAAGCAGTACGACCAGGCCACGCAGGCCCAGGAGCGCGTCCTGGAGAAGCTGCTGGAGCTCGTCGAGGTCCCGATCCCCGAGAAGCTCCTCGCGGACGAGGTCCAGACCCGCAAGCACAACCTGGAGCACCACCAGCTCGGCCAGATGGGCCTGAACCTCGAGAAGTTCCTCGAGATCCAGGGCAAGACGGCCGAGGAGTTCGACGCCGAGACCTCCGAGCAGGCCGTCAAGGGCATCAAGACCCAGTTCGTCCTCGACGCGCTGGTCAACAAGGAGAAGCTGGGCGTCAACCAGGAGGAGCTCACCGAGCACCTCATGCGCCGTGCCCAGTCCTCCGGCATGTCCCCCGACCAGTTCGCCCAGGCCGTCGTCGAGGGCGGCCAGGTCCCGATGCTCGTCGGCGAGGTCGCCCGCGGCAAGGCCCTCGCGGTCGTCGTCGAGGCCGCCAAGGTCGTCGACACCAACGGCGAGGTCGTCGACCTCTCCGACGACGAGGACGAGGTCGAGGCCGAGGCTTCCGCCGAGGTGACCGAGGCCGCCGCCGAGGGTGACGACGAGGCCAAGTAACACCCCGGGAGGCTCCCTGGCGGAGTCCCCGCGCAGTGCCCCGGAGGGCCCGGACGCAGCCGCGTCCGGGCCCTTCCCCGTGCCCTCGTGAAGTGCTCGGGAGCTTGCGCTCCGAGCGAACAGTTCGGGAAGCGGGATGGCGTTGTCCTACCTGCGCGTTAGGGTCCATGAATACGAGGGCACGGGAGTACCCGACGCCGGCGGGCATCGCCCCCTGGTAGGTCCGCGCCCCAGAACGAGACGCTGAGACGGCATGTGGCCGTCGGAGACGAGCAGGTGGATACGTGACGAATCTGAAGCCTTACGCCGCGGGTGAGCCGTCCATCGGTGGCGGCCTCGGCGACCATGTCTACAACCGGCTGCTCGGCGAACGCATCATCTTCCTCGGCCAGCAGGTCGACGACGACATCGCGAACAAGATCACGGCGCAGCTCCTCCTCCTGGCCGCCGAGCCGGAGAAGGACATCTACCTGTACATCAACAGCCCCGGTGGCTCCGTGACGGCGGGCATGGCGGTCTACGACACCATGCAGTACATCCCGAACGACGTCGTCACCATCGGCATGGGCATGGCGGCCTCCATGGGCCAGTTCCTCCTCACCGGCGGCGCGACGGGCAAGCGCTTCGCGCTCCCGAACACCGACATCCTGATGCACCAGGGCTCCGCCGGCATCGGCGGCACCGCCTCCGACATCAAGATCCAGGCCCAGTACCTGCTGCGCACCAAGCAGCGCATGGCCGAGATCACCGCCCACCACTCGGGCCAGACCGTCGAGGCGATCATCCGCGACGGCGACCGCGACCGCTGGTTCACCGCGGAGGAGGCCAAGGAGTACGGCCTCATCGACGAGATCATCTCCGCCGCGTCCCTGGTCCCGGGCGGCGGCGGCACCGGGGCCTGATCCCGGCCCGGCGTACGGGGGCCCGTACGAGGACCCGTACGCCAGCCCGCCCGAGCCAGGCACCCCCAGCCCGCAGAACGCCACCAGGACGGTGAACACCCAGATGCAGAACAACTTCTCCGCGAGCGGCCTCTACTCCGGCCCCCAGGTCGACAACCGCTACGTGATCCCGCGCTTCGTCGAGCGCACCTCGCAGGGCGTGCGCGAGTACGACCCTTACGCGAAGCTCTTCGAAGAGCGCGTGATCTTCCTCGGCGTGCAGATCGACGACGCCTCGGCCAACGACGTCATGGCGCAGCTGCTGTGCCTGGAGTCGATGGACCCGGACCGCGACATCTCGATCTACATCAACAGCCCCGGGGGCTCCTTCACCGCGCTGACGGCCATCTACGACACGATGCAGTTCGTGAAGCCGGACATCCAGACGGTCTGCATGGGCCAGGCGGCCTCCGCCGCCGCGGTCCTGCTCGCCGCCGGCACCCCCGGCAAGCGCATGGCCCTGCCGAACGCCCGCGTGCTGATCCACCAGCCCTCGGGCGGCACCGGCCGCGAGCAGCTCTCCGACCTGGAGATCGCGGCCAACGAGATCCTGCGCATGCGCGACCAGCTGGAGACGATGCTGGCCAAGCACTCGTCCACGCCGATCGAGAAGATCCGCGAGGACATCGAGCGCGACAAGATCCTCACGGCCGAGGACGCCCTGGCGTACGGCCTGATCGACCAGATCGTCTCGACCCGCAAGATGAACGCGGTCTGATCCTTGCCGGCAACTGGCGTGGCGACAGAGCGGAATCCCGCGATGTGAACCGCGTCAAGGGGGCCCCGAACGGGGCCCCCGGCAAGGTACCGTCGGATATGAGGCACCAGGAGCGCTGAACCAGGCGTCTCCCAGGCGAAGGGGAAGCACCTCGTGGCACGCATCGGTGACGGCGGCGACCTGCTCAAGTGCTCGTTCTGCGGAAAGAGCCAGAAGCAGGTGAAGAAGCTCATCGCAGGACCCGGTGTGTACATCTGCGACGAGTGCATCGACCTCTGCAACGAGATCATCGAAGAGGAACTCGCGGAGACCTCCGAGGTCCGGTGGGAGGAACTCCCCAAGCCCCGTGAGATCTACGAGTTCCTGGAGAGCTACGTCGTCGGCCAGGAGCCGGCGAAGAAGGCGCTCTCGGTAGCGGTGTACAACCACTACAAGCGCGTCCAGGCCGGCGAGAACGGCGGCGCGCAGGGCCGCGACGACGCGATCGAGCTCGCGAAGTCCAACATCCTGCTGCTGGGTCCCACGGGCTCCGGCAAGACCCTGCTGGCGCAGACGCTGGCCCGCATGCTCAACGTCCCGTTCGCCATCGCCGACGCGACGGCGCTGACGGAGGCGGGCTACGTCGGCGAGGACGTCGAGAACATCCTGCTGAAGCTGATCCAGGCGGCCGACTACGACGTCAAGAAGGCCGAGACCGGGATCATCTACATCGACGAGATCGACAAGGTCGCCCGCAAGAGCGAGAACCCGTCGATCACCCGGGACGTCTCGGGCGAGGGCGTCCAGCAGGCCCTCCTGAAGATCCTGGAGGGCACCACGGCCTCGGTGCCCCCGCAGGGCGGACGCAAGCACCCGCACCAGGAGTTCATCCAGATCGACACGACGAACGTGCTCTTCATCGTGGGCGGCGCCTTCGCCGGCCTGGAGAAGATCATCGAGTCGCGCGCGGGCGCCAAGGGCATCGGCTTCGGGGCGACGATCCGTTCGAAGCGCGAGATCGAGGCGAGCGACCAGTTCCAGGAGGTCATGCCGGAGGACCTGGTGAAGTTCGGGATGATCCCCGAGTTCATCGGCCGCCTGCCCGTCCTGACCTCGGTGCACAACCTGGACCGCGAGGCGCTGCTCCAGATCCTCGTCGAGCCGCGCAACGCGCTGGTGAAGCAGTACCAGCGCCTGTTCGAACTCGACGGTGTCGAGCTGGACTTCGAGCGCGAGGCCCTGGAGGCCATCGCCGACCAGGCGATCCTGCGCCAGACGGGCGCGCGCGGCCTGCGCGCCATCATGGAGGAGGTCCTGATGTCGGTGATGTACGAGGTCCCGTCCCGCAAGGACGTGGCCCGCGTGGTCATCACCGCCGACGTGGTCCGCTCCAACGTCAACCCGACGCTGGTCCCCCGCATCGTCCCGAAGGACCAGGGCCCGCACGAGAAGTCGGCGTAGCGACCCGCAGCGCACACGAAGGAGGGGCGCCCCGGACATCCGGGGCGCCCCTCCTTCGTCGTCCGCGCGCCGCTACTTCTTGACGCGGGCGGTCTTGTAGAGCTGCGCGGCGAAGTCCGCGGTCTGCTCCAGGGTGTAGCCCTGCTTGCCGGCGAGGATGGAGACGGCGTCGCTCGCGCTGACCACGCTCAGGGTGCTGTAGTCACCCCAGATGCAGATGGGCAGCGTGAATTCCTTGGGCCCCTTGGCCGTTGCGGGGTCCTTCGCGGAGAGCTTGAGGTCCTGGCACTTGAGCACGGCGCCCTCGAAGCCCTTCGGAGTGATCTCCTTGGGCTTCCCGATGAGCTCTGCCGTCGACTTGTCGTTGGTCTCGGAGGTCTTCAACTTGAACAGGGCGAAGTAGCCGTCCACCGTCTTCTCGGGGTCGGCGATGTCGCCGTAGACACCGCTGAAGTTGATCCCCTTCTGCGACAGGGGATTCTTGGGATCGCCGGAGAGGTAGCTCATCCCCACCTGGGTGGGGTTCTTGATGCCCGCGGCCGCGGCTTCCTGCTTGTCCTTGTCCGTCATCGGCTTCTCTGTGTACTTCGGGTTCTTCTGGAACTCGCCCACCGACTCCGGGGCGACCAGCTTGTAGCCCTTCGTGTCGTCCGAGACCGGGCCGCCGGCGCCCAGGAACCACCAGGCGCCGCCCGCGATCACGGCCACGGCGACGACCACCGCGATGATCGGGCCGGCCTTCGACTTCTTCGGGGGCTGCGGCGGGGGCGCGTACGCCGGCTGCTGCGGCTGCTGCTGGTAGCCGTACGCGGGCTGCGGGGCCGGCGGGGGAGGAGGCGTCTGGTAGCCGCCCTGCTGGGGGTAGCCCTGCGGCGGGCCGGGCGGCGGCGGGGCCTGCTGGGGGTAGCCGTAGCCCGGCTGCTGCGGCTGCTGGCCGTACGGGTTCGGGGGCGGCGGGGGCTGCTGCCCGTAGGGACCCGGCTGCTGCGGCTGCTGGCCGTACGGCCCTGGCTGGTGGTAACTCATCCCGCGTCCCCCTGTGAGGTCTGCTTATCCGTTTCACACATCCTTGCGGAAGGCATGGGCGAGAGGGCACTCGGGCCCCCGCATTACCGGTTTCAGTACCGGACCGTTACGGCCCTAAACTGTGCCCGTGACCGAGAACACGCAGACACCCAGCGCCCCCGACTCCGAACTGCCGACCCAGTACGCGCCGGCCGAGGTAGAGGGGAAGCTCTACGAGCGCTGGGTGGAGCGTGGGTACTTCACGGCCGATCCCGCGAGCGAGAAGCCCCCGTACACCATCGTCATCCCGCCGCCGAACGTCACCGGCTCGCTCCACCTGGGCCACGCCTTCCAGCACACGCTCATGGACGCCCTGACCCGCCGCAAGCGCATGCAGGGCTTCGAGTCGCTGTGGCTGCCCGGCATGGACCACGCCGGCATCGCCACCCAGAACAAGGTCGAGCAGCAGCTCGCCGAGGAGGGCAAGTCCCGCCACGACCTGGGCCGCGAGGAGTTCGTCGAGCGCGTCTGGCAGTGGAAGGAAGAGTACGGCGGCAAGATCCTCGGCCAGATGCGCCGCCTCGGCGACGGCGTCGACTGGAGCCGTGAGCGCTTCACCATGGACGAGGGCCTGTCCAAGGCCGTCCAGACGATCTTCAAGAAGCTCTACGACGACGAGCTGATCTACCGCGCCGAGCGCATCATCAACTGGTGCCCCCGCTGCCTGACGGCCATCTCCGACATCGAGGTGGAGTACCAGGAGGACGCGGGCGAGCTCGTCTCCATCCGCTACGGCGAGGGCGAGGACAGCCTCGTCGTCGCCACCACCCGCGCCGAGACGATGCTCGGTGACACGGCCATCGCCGTCCACCCGGACGACGAGCGCTACAAGCACCTGGTCGGCCGGCTCATCAAGCTGCCGCTCACCGACCGCTCGATCCCGGTCGTCGCGGACACGCACGTCGACCCGGAGTTCGGCACCGGCTGCGTCAAGGTGACGCCCGCCCACGACCCGAACGACTTCGCCATCGGGCAGCGCCACGACCTGCCCAACATGACGATCATGGATGAGCACGGTGTCATCACCGTCCACGGCCCCTTCCTCGGCCTGGACCGCTTCGAGGCCCGTTCCGCGGTCGTCGGCGCGCTGCGCGAGCAGGGCCGGATCGTCGCCGAGAAGCGCCCCTACCTGCACTCCGTCGGGCACTGCTCGCGGTGCAGCACCACCGTCGAGCCGCGCCTGTCCCTCCAGTGGTGGGTCAAGGTCGAGACGCTGGCCAAGGCCGCGGGCGACGCCGTCCGCGACGGCCGCGTCGCGATCCACCCGCAGGAGATGGAGAAGCGCTACTTCGACTGGGTCGACAACCTCAACGACTGGTGCATCTCTCGCCAGCTGTGGTGGGGCCACCGCATCCCGGTCTGGTACGGCCCGGACGGCGAGGTCGTCTGCGTCGGCCCCGACGACGAGGCGCCCACGGGCGAGGGCTGGACCCAGGACACCGACGTCCTGGACACCTGGTTCTCCTCCGGCCTGTGGCCGTTCTCCACGCTGGGCTGGCCGGAGAAGACCCCGGACCTGGAGAAGTTCTACTCCACCGACGTCCTGGTCACCGGCCACGACATCATCTTCTTCTGGGTCGCCCGGATGATGATGTTCGGCCTGTACGCCATGGACGGCGAGGTCCCCTTCAAGACGATCGCGCTGACCGGCCTGGTCCGCGACGAGCGCGGCAAGAAGATGTCGAAGTCCTTCGGCAACGTCGTCGACCCGCTCGACTGGATGGACAAGTACGGTTCCGACGCCGTCCGCTTCACCCTCGCCAAGGGCGCCAACCCCGGCACCGACGTGCCGATCGGCGAGGACTGGGTCCAGGCCTCCAGCAAGTTCGCCAACAAGATCTGGAACGCCACGCGCTTCGCGCTGATGAACGGCGCGACGATCGAGGGCGACCTGCCGCCGGTCGAGCGGATGTCGGCGACCGACCGCTGGATCCTGTCCCGGCTGAACAAGACGGTCGCGCAGGTCGACGGCTACTACGACGACTTCCAGTTCGCCAAGCTCAGCGAGGCCCTCTACCACTTCGCGTGGGACGAGGTCTTCGACTGGTACGTCGAGCTGTCGAAGACGACCTTCTTCGCGGGCGGCGAGCAGGCGAAGGTCTCCAGCCGGGTCCTCGGCGAGGTCATCGACGTCATGCTGCGGCTGCTGCACCCGGTGGTCCCCTTCGTCACCGAGACGCTGTGGACCACGCTGACCGGGCGTGAGTCCCTGGTCGTCGCCGAGTGGCCGAAGGACAGCGGCTTCCGCGACGACGCCGCCGAGGCCGAGATCGGGAGCGTCCAGGCCGTGGTCACCGAGGTCCGCCGGTTCCGCAAGGAGCAGGGCCTGCAGGACGGCCAGAAGGTCCCGGCCCGCCTGGAGCTGGCGGGTACGCCGCTGGCCGCGCACGAGGCCGCCATCCGGCAGCTGCTGCGCCTCCAGCCGGAGGGCGACGCCTTCAGCGCCACCGCGACCCTGCCGGTCGCCGGCGCCACCGTCGCGCTCGACCTGTCGGGCACCATCGACGTGGCCGCCGAGCGCAAGCGCCTGACCAAGGACCTGGGCGCGGCCGAGAAGGAGAAGCAGCAGGCGGAGGCGAAGCTCGGGAACGAGGCGTTCATCGCCAAGGCCCCCGACAACGTCGTGGACAAGATCAAGGGCCGTCTCGCCAAGGCCGAGGCGGACATCGCCCGGATCCAGGCGCAGCTGGCCGGGCTGCCTGCCGCGTAGTCCCGTCGCGGCGCGCGCCGTCGCGTACTCGCGTACGAAGGCCCCCGTACCGTCGCAGGACGGTACGGGGGCCTTCGCGCGTGCCGGCACCGGGACACGTGGGTGCCGTACATCACCGGGTGTGTCCCACCCCCCGATCCGAACCCGGGGGACGACCACGGATGATGGGGGAATGCACGTCAAGCCCGCCCTCTCGGCGTTCCACCGGGCCCTGGCCCGCGGCCGCCGGATGGCCGGGACCCGGGGCGCGTCGCCCCGGGCGCAGGACGTCCTCACGGCGCTGAGCTGCCTGGGGCTGATGGCGCTGGACCTGCCCGGGCTGGCGGCCGCCGACAACTCCCTGAGCGGCGCGGGCGCCGCCGCCGTGCTCACCGTGGGCTGTTCGGCGCTGCTGGTCCGGCGCCGGATGCCCTGGGCGGCGTACCTGACGGCGCTGCTGTTCATCGGCTGGCTGCACGAGCTGACCCTGATCCAGTTCGCGCTGTACTCCGTCGGCCGGTACCGGGGGCGCCGCGCCGCGGTCCTGGCCACCGCCGGGTACGTGGCCTTCGCGCTGGCGGTGTTCAGCGTGCCGGGCTGGCCGGAGCCGCGGGCCGAGACGCTCAGTGCCTTCCTCAGCCTGGTGGTGCCGATCGGGGTGCTCGCCTCCGCCGTCGGGATCGCCGCCTACCGGCACGACCTGGTGTGCGAGCTGGAGGCGCGGCGGGCCGAGACGGCGGTGCTGAGCGCCGTGCAGCAGGAGCGGACCTCGGTCGCCCGCGACGTCCACGACTTCGTCGGGCGGGAGCTGACGCTGCTGACGGTGCGCTCGGAGGTGCTGTCGGTGCGGGCGCGCGACACGCCGTACGCGAAGGACTTCGAGGAGCTGTCGGACACCGCCCGGCGGGCCCACCTGCTGCTGAACGAGATCATCGTCCAGCGCGGGGAGCGTGCCGCGACCCCCGGTGTGGACGGGCTGGCGGCGCTGGCGGAGCAGAGCGGGCGGGCCGGGTCGCCCGTCCGGCTGGCGATGGACCCGCAGGCGCACGCCCTGTCGCCGCTGCGGCAGGCGGCGGTCTACCGGGTGGTGCAGGAGTGCCTGACCAACGCGGCCAAGCACGCGCGCGGCGAGACCATCGACGTGTCGGTTCGCGTGGACGGCCCGCACGTGCGCATCGCCGTCGGCAACGGCCTGCCGGCCGGCGCCCCGGACCGGGCCCCGGTGTCGGCGGGCTCGGGTACGGCGAGCATGGCGGAGCGGGTGCGCAGCCTGGGCGGCACGCTGACGGCGACGCGGACGCCGCACGCGTACGAGGTCGTGGCGACGCTGCCGCGCGGCTGATCGCGGGCGTGCCGGAAGTCCCGGAACGGCCGGGCCGGAAGTCCGCGGGCCCTCGTCCGTAGACTGGACCCCGTGAGTGAGCAGCAGCCCGAGAGCCACGACCGCGACCGCGACGGTACCTTCGACGAGTTCGACCAGATCGTGGCGGAAGAGTCCGACCGCGACCCCGACCTGGCGGTGATCGAGGCCGGCAGCCGCACCCTGCGCGCCCAGGCCGGGCCGCCGTCGGGTGACCCCGTGCCGTCCCGCCCCGAGGATCCGGAGGTGGCGAAGGCGCTGCTGGAGGTGGAGCAGGAGCTCGCCACCCGCTGGGGCGAGACCAAGCTGGAGCCGTCCGTCAGCCGCATCGCCGCGCTGATGGACGTCCTGGGCGAGCCGCAGCGCGCGTACCCGTCCATCCACGTGACCGGCACCAACGGCAAGACCAGCACGGCCCGCATGATCGAGGCCCTGCTGAACGCCTTCGACCTGCGCACGGGCCGCTACACCAGCCCGCACGTGCAGTCGGTGACCGAGCGGATCAGCCTGGACGGGGCGCCGATCAGCGCCGAGCGCTTCGTCGAGACGTACCACGACATCAAGCCGTACGTGGAGATGGTCGACGCCGCCGAGGAGTACCGGCTGTCCTTCTTCGAGGTGCTCACCGGGATGGCCTACGCGGCCTTCGCGGACGCGCCGGTCGACGTGG
This sequence comes from Streptomyces sp. NPDC048352, assembly GCF_040651895.1. NCBI lineage: Bacteria > Bacillati > Actinomycetota > Actinomycetes > Kitasatosporales > Streptomycetaceae > Streptomyces > Streptomyces sp. NPDC048352. The sequence continues at coordinate 15,925 of NZ_JBEZKZ010000016.1, read as the reverse complement.
CCGTCGTCGAGGTCGGCATGGGCGGCAGCTGGGACGCCACGAACGTGATCGACGGGACGGTCGCGGTGATCACCCCGATCAGCCTGGACCACACGGACCGGCTCGGCTCCACCCCCGGCGAGATCGCGCAGGAGAAGGGCGGCATCGTCAAGCAGGGCGCCACCGTGATCCTGGCGCAGCAGCCGGTGGACGCCGCGCAGGTGCTGCTGAAGCGGGCCGTGGAGGTCGACGCGACGGTGGCCCGCGAGGGCATGGAGTTCGGCGTCGTCGCGCGCGAGGTGGCGGTCGGCGGCCAGATGCTGACCCTGCGCGGGATGGGCGGCGAGTACGACGGCATCTTCCTGCCGCTGTACGGGGCCCACATGGCGCACAACGCGGCGGTCGCGCTGGCCGCCGTGGAGGCCTTCTTCGGGGTCGGCGGGGACCACGCGCGCGAGCTGGACGCGGACACGGTCCGCCGGGCCTTCGCCTCGGTGACCTCGCCGGGCCGCATGGAGGTCGTGCGCCGCAGCCCGACGGTGGTCCTGGACGCCGCGCACAACCCGGCGGGGGCGCGGGTGACCGCCGAGGCGGTCACCGAGGCCTTCGGCTTCAGCCGGCTGATCGGCGTCGTGGCCGCGAGCGAGGGCAAGGACGTCAAGGGCGTCTTCGAGGCCTTCGAGCCGATCTTCGCGGAGGTCGTGGTCACCGAGAACACCAGCCACCGGGCGATGGGCGCCGACGAGCTGGCGGCGATCGCGGTGGAGGTCTTCGGCCCGGACCGGGTGCAGGTGGAACCGCGGCTGGACGACGCGCTGGAGGCGGCCGTCACCCTTGCGGAGGAAGAGGCCGAATACGGAGGGGCCGGCGTCCTGGTGACCGGTTCCGTGATCACGGTGGGCGAGGCCCGCCTGCTGTTCAAGAAGGGCTGAGGGATCGATGCGCACGCTCTGCGCGAGCACGCTGATCGGTGAATTCTTCATCGTCGGCTTCGCGGGCCTGGTGGCCATGAAGAACCCGGACCTGACCCAGGCCCAGGTGTGGACGGTCTGCGGTGTGACGATGCTGGTGTCGGTGCTGCTGTGCGGGATGCTGTCGCGCCCCGGCGCGGTGCAGCTCGGCTGGGCGCTGCAGATCGGGCTGATCGCGAGCGGTTTCGTGGTCCCGACGATGTTCTTCCTGGGCGCGGTCTTCGCGGGCCTGTGGTGGTGCTCGGTGCACTACGGCCGCAAGATCGACGCGATCAAGGCGAGCTGGGCCGCCCGGCAGGCGGAGGCCGCCGCTCCTGACGCTGCGTGACGGTTCACCGTTCCGGCCCTGTAGATTCGTCGCACCGCACCCGTTTGCCGCAAGGAGTTTTCACATGACCCAGCGCACGCTCGTCATCCTCAAGCCGGACGCCGTCAGGCGCGGCCTGGTCGGCGAGATCATCGGCCGCATCGAGCGGAAGGCCGGCTGGACCATTCCCGCGATGGAGCTGCGCACGCTGGACGCGGAGACCCTGGAGGCGCACTACGGGGAGCACAAGGGCAAGCCCTTCTACGAGCCCCTGATGGGGTTCATGGCGAGCGGTCCGGTCGTCGTCCTGGTCGTGGAAGGGGAACGCGCGATCGAGGGTGTCCGCCAGCTGGCCGGACCCACCGACCCGATCGCCGCCGCGCCCGGGTCCATCCGGGGGGACTTCGGCACGATCGTCCGGGAGAACCTGATCCACGCCTCGGATTCCGAGGAGTCCGCGGAGCGCGAGCTGAAGCTGTTCTTCCCGGCTCTCTGAGCTTCCTCGCATATTCCACGAGCACTCTTCACTGACGAGACATCAGCCGAATAGCGCTCACGACCTGGGGCGACCGAAGTAATTTCGGTCGCCCTTCGGTATTGCGGACACCGGCCGGGAACGCATGGCAAGGACTGGTCGTCACCACTAAGGGGGCGGGTTTCCGTTCCGGCGGGATCGCCGGAGTCCCGTCGCGCGGTGTCGGTACCCACGGCACTACGATGGGGCCTCCACCCACCACACCCACCTCGCCGACCTGACAGCAGCCGCTATCAACTGGAAGGCCAGACGCTCCTCATGGGGAACAAGGGGAACAACATGTCGTTCATCGGCCGTGACATGGCGATCGACCTCGGGACCGCCAACACGCTGGTGTACGTGAGGGGCCGGGGAATCGTTCTGAACGAGCCGTCCGTGGTCGCCATCAACACGAACACCGGTGGGATCCTGGCCGTCGGCTCCGAGGCGAAGAAGATGATCGGCCGGACACCCGGCAACATCGTCGCCGTACGCCCCCTCAAGGACGGCGTGATCGCCGACTTCGAGATCACCGAGCGCATGCTCCGGTACTTCATCCTCAAGATCCACAAGCGTCGCTACCTGGCGCGCCCTCGCGTCGTGGTCTGCGTGCCCTCCGGCATCACCGGAGTGGAGCGGCGCGCCGTCATCGAGGCGTCCACGCAGGCCGGCGCACGTCAGGTGCACATCATCGAGGAGCCCATGGCCGCCGCCATCGGCTCGGGCCTGCCCGTCCACGAGGCCACCGGCAACATGGTCGTGGACATTGGCGGCGGCACCACCGAGGTCGCCGTCATCTCCCTCGGCGGAATCGTCACGGCGCAGTCCATCCGGGTGGCCGGCGACGAGCTGGACAACGCGATCATCCAGCACATCAAGAAGGAGTACTCGCTCCTCCTCGGCGAACGCACCGCCGAACAGATCAAGATCACCATCGGGTCGGCGTACGACCTCGACAAGGACGAGCACACCGAGATCCGCGGCCGCGACCTCGTCTCCGGCCTCCCGAAGACCGTGGTCATCTCCGCCGCCGAGGTGCGCAAGGCCATCGAGGAGCCGGTCAACTCCATCGTCGACGCCGTCAAGACCACGCTCGACAAGTGCCCGCCGGAACTCTCCGGCGACATCATGGACCGCGGCATCGTGCTCACCGGCGGCGGCGCCCTGCTGCGCGGCCTGGACGAGCGGCTGCGCCGCGAGACGGGCATGCCGATCCACATCGCCGAGGACCCCCTCGACTCCGTGGCCCTCGGCTCCGGCAAGTGCGTAGAGGAGTTCGAAGCCCTCCAGCAGGTCCTGGACGCCCAGCCCCGGCGGTGATCGAATCCCCGCGAACGGGGCATGCGGAACACAAGGATCCGCCGTACGGGTGCTACCGCGCCGGTACGGCGGATCGTTGATATACAGGCACAGTCCGGCGCGGCCCCGGCTCCGCCGGAGCAGCTCCGCCGCACGGGTTTTCTACGAGGAAGGCACGGCCGCCGCACGTGAGGGACACACGAGAGAGCCGGCTGCTCCTGGTGCTGCTGATCGCCATCGCGTTCGCATTGATCACGGTGGACATCAGAGCGGGTGAGGAGTCACCGGTCGACGGGGCCCGCAGGGCCGCGGCAGCGGTCCTGGGACCGGTCGAGGAGGGCGTCGCGACCGCGGTGGACCCGGTCGCCCACGCCATAGGGGCCGTACGGGACTCCGACGAGCGCCACAACCGGATCACCACGCTGGAGCGCGAGAACGCGCTCCTGAAGACCAGGCTGGGCAGCGACGACCGCACCAAGAGCCGCATCCGCGAGCTCGACGAGATGCTCAAGCGGGCCGGCGCCGGACAGTACGGCATCAAGGGCGCGGAGGTCATCGCCATAGGAGCCGCCCAGGGCTTCTCCTGGACCGTCACCATCGACGCCGGCAGCAAGGACGGCATCGAGCGCGACATGACCGTCCTCAACGGGGACGGCCTCGTCGGCCGCGTCACCACCGTCGGCCCCGACACCGCCACCGTGCTGCTCGCCAACGACCCCGACTTCACCGTCGGCACCCGCCTGGAGAAGACCGGTGAACTGGGCTTCGCCACCGGCCAGGGCGACCGCGCCCTGTCCGTCCAGATGCTCAACGGCCGCGCGAAGATCAGCCCCGGCGACCGCCTGGTCACCTTCGGCTCCCGCGCCAACAAGCCCTTCGTACCCGGGGTCCCGCTCGGCGAGGTCGTCCGCGTCGACCCCTCCGGCGGCGGCCTCACCCGCACCGTGCACGTCCGCCCGTTCGTCGGCTTCTCCCGCCTCGACATCGTCGGCGTGGTCGTGATGCCGCCCCGCGACGACCCGCGCGACACCGTCCTGCCGCCCAAGCCCGAACCCCCGAAGCCCACGCCGACGGTCACCGTCACGGTCACGCCCTCCCCGAGCGTCTCCGGCCGGCCCGCGGACGAGGAGGAACGCTGAGCCATGCGCTTCAACCGGATCCTGCTCTCCGCCACCCTCGTCGTGGTCGCCCTCGTCCTCCAGGTCACCGTCCTGGGACGGCTCCAGCTCCCCGGCGCCGTCCCCGACCTGATGCTCCTCACCGTCGTCGCCCTGTCCCTGGTGTACGGGCCGACCTCCGGCGCCGTCCTCGGCTTCGGCGCCGGACTCCTCGCCGACCTGTCCCCGCCCGCCGACCACGCGGCCGGCCGCTACGCCCTGGTGCTGTGCATCATCGGCTACCTCGTCGGCCTGGCCCGCCCCGACAACGGCCGGTTCCGCTCGCTGTGGGGCCCGATGCTCACCGTGCTCGCCGCCGCCGTCGGCTCGATCCTGCTGTACGTCGCGGTGGGCGCCCTGGTCGGCGACACCGCCGAACGCCACGTCGGGCTCGGCGGGCTGCTGTTCACCGCCGTCCTGTACGACCTGCTGCTGGCCCCGTTCACGGTGCCGTTCATCATGGCCCTGGCCCGGCGCGCCGAGAACGACCCGATGGCCGTCGAAGCCGGCGGCGGCCCGCCGCAGGGCACCGACGTGTCCTCCGGCTGGCTGGCCGGCGGCACCGGACTCAGGGTCGGCAGCCAGCGCGGCGGCCTGCGGCTGCGGGCGTCGGTCGGCCGCGCCAACCGGGCCGGCCGCATAAAGGGCGTCAAAGGCGTGAAGAACGTCAGGAAGCTGTGACGGGGGAGCACCAGGCATGACCAACATTCCCGAGACCGGCCGCACCCCCCGGGTGCAGATCCGGCTCGTCATCATCCAGATCCTCGTCTTCTCCCTGCTGTTCACCCTCGGCGGCCGGCTCTGGTACCTCCAGATCCGCAACGGCCACGAGTACGCCGACGCGGCCAGGAACAACCACGTCCAGCGCGTGGTCCAGCCCGCCGTGCGCGGCTCCGTCCTGGACGCCCGCGGCGTCCCGCTCGCCGACAACGAGACCCGCCTGGTGGTCTCCGCGTCCCGCACCGAGCTGATGCGGATAAAGGACAGGGGCAAAGCCGTCCTGACCCGCCTCGCCGGCGTCCTGGACATGAAGCCGCAGGACGTCATGGACAAGGTCCGGCTCTGCGACTCCCAGACCCCCAAGCCCTGCTGGAACGGCTCCCCCTACCAGCCCATCCCCGTCACCATGGAGGCCACCACCCAGCAGGCCCTCCAGATCCGCGAACGCCCCGAGGACTTCCCCGGCATCACCGCCGAACCCACCGCCGTACGCCGCTACCCCGCGCCCGGCGCGGCCCGCACCGCGCAGGTCCTCGGCTACCTCTCGCCCGTCACCGACGAGGAGATCCAGAAGGCCAAGGACACCGACTCGCCGCACCTGCGCTCCGACCAGGTCGGCCGCTCCGGCATCGAGCGCACGTACGACAAGCAGCTGCGCGGCAAGGCACAGGTCACCTCCTACGAGGTCGACAACCTCGGCCGCGTCATGGGCGAGACCAAGTCCGACCCGGGCGTCGCCGGATCCACCCTCGTCACCAGCATCGACGCCCGCGTCCAGGCCGTCGCCGAGTACGAGCTCCAGCAGGCGATGAAGACCGTCCGCAACGAGACCGACAACATCACCGGCCGCAAGTACGAGGCCGACTCGGGCGCCGTCGTCGTCATGGAGACCAAGACCGGCCGCGTCGTCGCCATGGCCTCCCAGCCCGACTACGACCCCAACGCCTGGGTCGGCGGCATCTCCGGCCAGGACTACGCCAAGCTCACCAGCAAGAACTCCAACTACCCGCTGCTCAACCGGGCCATCCAGGGCCAGGCCCCCGCGGGCTCCATCTTCAAGGTCGTCTCCGCGAGCGCCGCCGTGCGCGCCGGCTACGGCTTCGACGACAAGTACAACTGCAGCGCCTCCTACAACATGGGCGGCCGCAGCTTCGCGAACTTCGAGTCCAAGGGGCACGGCCCCATCACCCTCGGCGACGCCCTCAAGTTCTCCTGCAACACCGTCTTCTACGCCCTCGGCCACAAGGAATGGCAGCGCGACGGCGGCCTCGAACCCAAGAAGGACGCCCACGACTGGTTCTACCGCACCGCCCGCGAGTTCGGACTCGGCTCCGAGACCCACATCGACCTGCCCAACGAGGTCACCGGCCGCATCCCCGACCGCCACTGGAAGCAGAGCTTCTGGGAGGCCAACAAGGACTCCTGGTGCAAGCAGGGCAAGAAGGGCGGCACCTACGTCGAGCAGATCGCCTACGAGAGCTGCCTCGAAGGCAACCAGCTCAAGGCCTACGACAGCATCAACTTCGCCATCGGCCAGGGCGACGTCCTCGTCACCCCCATCCAGATGGCCACCGCCTACGCCGCCATCAGCAACGGCGGCACCCTCTACAACCCCACCGTCGGCAAGGCCGTGATCAGCCCCGAAGGCAGGATCGAGGAGATCAGGCCCACGCCCCACGGCAAACTGCCCATCGACGCCAAGACCATCGGCGACCTCGACCGGGGCCTGCGCTCCGTCGTCGAACCAGGCGGCACCGCCGCCTGGCGGTTCATCGGCTGGCCGCTCGACAAGGTCCCGATGCGGGCCAAGACCGGCACCGCCCAGGTCTACGGCAAGCAGACCACCTCCTGGCTCGCGACCTACACCGACGACTTCACCATCGTGATGACGATCTCCCAGGGCGGCACCGGCTCCGGCGCCTCGGGCCCCGCCGTGCGCAACATCTACAACGCCATGTACGGCTTCACCATGGACGGCAAGGAGACCGGCAAGGCCCTCCTGCCCAAGCCGGAGACGAAACTCCCCACCGTCCACCCCGACGGCACCATCGACGCCCCCGAGATCAAGCCGTACGTGCCCCCGTCCCCGGAGGAGCTGGCGCCGCCCGCGCTCGCCGGCCCGCCGCCCCTGCGGCATGACTGAGACGTGATGATGCAGACCGCCAACAAGTTCTCCGTGTCCCGGTACGCACCCCGGAAGGGACCGCTCGCCCGGCTGACGGCCCGGGACTCGGTCCTGCGCCGCCTCGACTGGCCGATACTGCTGTCGGCGCTCGCCCTGTCACTGATCGGCGCCCTGCTCGTGTGGTCCGCGACCCGCCACCGCGACACCCTCAACCAGGGCGACCCGCAGTACTTCCTCTGGCGCCACCTGCTCAACACCGGCATCGGCCTCCTGCTGATGCTCGGTACGGTCCTCCTCGGCCACCGCAACCTGCGCGGCGCGGTCCCGGTCCTCTACGGGCTCTCGATCGTGCTCGTCGCGGCCGTGCTCACCCCGCTCGGCGCCACCATCAACGGCGCCCACGCCTGGATCGTCATCGGCGGCGGCTTCTCGCTCCAGCCCTCGGAGTTCGTCAAGGTCACGATCATCCTCGTGATGGCGATGCTGCTGGCGGCCCGGGTGGACGCGGGCGACCTCGAGCATCCCGAGCACCGGACCGTGGTCAAGGCGCTGTGCCTGGCCGCCGCGCCCATGGGCGTCGTGATGCTCATGCCCGACCTCGGCTCCGTCATGGTGATGGTCGTGATCGTGCTGGGCGTGCTGCTCGCCTCCGGCGCCTCCAACCGCTGGGTGCTCGGGCTGATCGGCGCCGGGACGGCCGGCGCCATCCTGATCTGGCAGCTGGGCGTCCTCGACCAGTACCAGATCAACCGCTTCGCCGCCTTCGCCAACCCCGAGCTCGACCCCGCCGGCGCCGGCTACAACACCAACCAGGCCCGCATCGCGATCGGCGGCGGCGGCCTCACGGGCTCCGGCCTGTTCAAGGGCCCGCAGACCACCGGCCAGTTCGTACCGGAGCAGCAGACCGACTTCGTGTTCACCGTCGCCGGGGAGGAACTCGGCTTCGTCGGCGGCATCATCATCCTCGGCCTGCTCGGCGTCGTCCTGTGGCGCGCCTGCATCATCGCCCGCGCCACCACCGAGCTGTACGGCACCATCGTGGCCGCCGGCATCATCGCCTGGTTCGCCTTCCAGGCCTTCGAGAACGTCGGGATGAACCTGGGGATCATGCCGGTGGCCGGACTGCCGCTGCCGTTCGTCTCCTACGGGGGCTCGTCGATGTTCGCCGTCTGGGTGGCCGTCGGACTGCTCCAGTCGATCAAGGTCCAGCGCCCCCTGTCCGCGTGACCCGGCCCGGGGGTGGCGGAATCCGCCGCTCACCCCCGCGCCGCGAACCGTTCAGGACTAGATTCGACCCATGGCGGACACGAAACGCGAAATCGAGCGGAAATTCGAGTTCACGAAGCCCGGCGCGGAGCAGCGCGGAGTACCCGACCTGACCGGCACGGCCGGCATCGCCACCGTCGTCGACCGGGGCGTCGCCGACCTCGACGCCGTCTACTACGACACCCCCGACCAACGGCTCGCCGCCGACGGCCTCACCCTGCGCCGCCGCACCGGCGGCAAGGACGCCGGCTGGCACCTCAAACTCCCCGTCGCCCCCGGCACCCGCGACGAGGTCTCCGCCGCCCTCAGCAACACCGTCCCCGGCCCCCTCGCCGTCCTCGTCCGCTCCCGCGTCCGCGACGCCCCCCTGGAACCCCAGGTCCGGCTGCTCTCCTCCCGGCGCACCAGCCACCTCCTCGACGCCGGCGGATTGCTGCTCGCCGAACTCAGCACCGACGCCGTCACCGCTGAACGCGACGGCACCACCGCCACCTGGACCGAGGTCGAGGTGGAACTCGCCGACGGCAGCGACCCGGCCCTCCTCGACGCCGTCGAAAAGACCTTCGAGAAGGCCGGGCTCAAGGTCTCCGACGCCCCCTCCAAACTCGCCCGCGCCCTCGCCGAGACCGGCAAGGAACCCCCCGCCCGCCCCGCACCCGACCCCGCCGACGAGACCGCCGGCGCGTACGTCCTCGCCTACCTGCGCGCACAGGTCGACACCCTCATCACCTACGACCCCGGCGTACGGCGCAACCAGCCCGACTCCGTGCACCAGATGCGCGTCGCCTGCCGCCGCCTGCGCAGCGCCTTCAGGACCTACCGCAAGATCCTCGACCGGGAGGCCACCGACCCCATCGGAGAGGAACTGCGCCGCCTCGGCGAGGAACTCGGCGCCGACCGCGACCGGGAGGTCCTCCACGAGCACTTCCGCGCACAGGTCGCCGACCTCCCCCACCCCCTCCTCGCCGGCCCCGTCCACAAGCGCCTGCGCACCTGGAACAGCGCCCGCCGCACCGCCACCCGCCGCCGCGCCCTCGCCGCCCTCGACCACCCCCGCCACCTCGCCCTCCTCCACACCCTCGACGCCCTGCTCACCGACCCGCCCCTGCTGCCCCAGGCCGCGAAACCCGCCGCCAAGGCCCTGCCCAAGGCGATCCTGCGCGACTACCGCCGGCTCGCCACCCGCGTCGACCACGCCCTCTCCCTGGACCCCGGACAGGAACGCGACCACGCCCTGCACGACGCCCGCAAGGGCGCCAAACGCGCCCGCTACGCCGCCGAGGCCGCCGAACCCGCCCTCGGCAAACCCGCCAGGAAGCTCGCCAAGGCCATGGAGGCCGTCCAGGACGTACTCGGCGAACACCAGGACAGCGTCGTCGCCCGCACCGCCCTGCACGACCTGACCCACCAGGCCCACGGCGCCGGCGAACCCTCCTTCACCTGGGGACTCCTCCACGGCCGCGAGGAGGCCCGGGCGGAACGCAGCGAACGCGACCTCCCGGCCGTCTGGGCCGAGGCCTCGGACCGCGCCCTGCGCTCCGCCCTCGGGTGATCATCGCGAGCAGGGGGCCGGCCCGCCTCGGGTACTCTGGAGAGTCGCCCCCTGCCCGCTTCACGAAAGTCGCGTGATGTCCGAGTCGGTCTTCCCACAGCTCGAAGCTCTGCTCCCGCATGTGCAGAAGCCCATCCAGTACGTCGGTGGTGAGCTCAACTCCACCGTGAAGCCGTGGGAGTCGTGTGACGTCCGCTGGGCGCTCATGTACCCGGACGCCTACGAGGTGGGCCTGCCCAACCAGGGCGTCATGATCCTCTACGAGGTGCTCAACGAGCGCGAGGGCGTCCTCGCCGAGCGCACCTACTCGGTGTGGCCGGACCTGGAAGCCCTGATGCGCGAGCACCAGGTGCCCCAGTTCACCGTCGACAGCCACCGCCCCGTCTCCGCCTTCGACGTGTTCGGCCTGTCCTTCTCCACGGAGCTGGGCTACACCAACATGCTCACGGCCCTGGACCTCGCGGGCATCCCGCTGGAGTCCAAGGACCGCACCGTCGACCACCCCATCGTCCTCGCGGGCGGCCACGCGGCCTTCAACCCCGAGCCGATCGCGGACTTCATCGACTGCGCCGTCATCGGCGACGGCGAGCAGGCCGTCCTCGACATGACCGAGATCATCCGCACCTGGAAGGCCGAGGGCCGCCCGGGCGGACGCGAGGAGGTCCTGCTGCGCCTCGCGAAGACCGGCAACGTCTACGTGCCGGGCTTCTACGACGTCGAGTACCTGGAGGACGGCCGCATCGGCCGCGTGGTGCCGAACCGCTCCGGCGTGCCGTGGCGCGTCTCCAAGCACACGGTCATGGACCTCGACGAGTGGCCGTACCCCAAGCAGCCCCTGGTCCCGCTCGCCGAGACCGTCCACGAGCGGATGTCCGTGGAGATCTTCCGCGGCTGCACCCGCGGCTGCCGTTTCTGCCAGGCCGGCATGATCACGCGCCCCGTGCGGGAGCGAAGCATCACCGGCATCGGCGAGATGGTGGAGAAGGGCCTGAAGGCGACGGGCTTCGAGGAGGTCGGCCTCCTCTCCCTGTCCTCCGCGGACCACACCGAGATCGCCGACATCGCCAAGGGCCTCGCGGACCGCTACAGCGACGACAAGGTGGGCCTGTCCCTGCCGTCGACCCGCGTGGACGCCTTCAACGTGGACCTCGCGAACGAGCTGACCCGCAACGGCCGCCGGTCGGGCCTGACCTTCGCCCCCGAGGGCGGCTCCGAGCGCATGCGCAAGGTCATCAACAAGATGGTCTCGGAAGAGGACCTGATCCGCACCGTCGCCACCGCCTACGGCAACGGCTGGCGCCAGGTGAAGCTGTACTTCATGTGCGGCCTGCCGACCGAGACCGACGAGGACGTCCTCCAGATCGGCGACATGGCCGTCAACGTCATCGCCAAGGGCCGCGAGGTCTCCGGCCAGAACGACATCCGCTGCACGGTGTCGATCGGCGGGTTCGTGCCGAAGCCGCACACCCCCTTCCAGTGGGCCCCGCAGCTGTCGGCCGAGGAGACGGACGCCCGCCTCGGCAAGCTCCGCGACAAGATCCGCGGCGACAAGAAGTACGGCCGCTCGATCGGCTTCCGCTACCACGACGGCAAGCCGGGCATCGTGGAGGGCCTCCTCTCGCGCGGCGACCGCCGCATCGGCGACGTCATCCGCGCGGTCTACGAGGACGGCGGCCGCTTCGACGGCTGGCGCGAGCACTTCTCGTACGACCGCTGGATGCGCGCGGCGGAGAAGACCCTGCCGGCGTACGGCGTGGACGTAGCCTGGTATACGACCCGCGAGCGCACGTACGAGGAGGTCCTGCCCTGGGACCACCTGGACTCGGGCCTGGACAAGGACTGGCTCTGGGAGGACTGGCAGGACGCCCTCGACGAGACGGAGGTCGAGGACTGCCGCTGGACCCCGTGCTTCGACTGCGGCGTGTGTCCTGCTCTCCAGACGGAAATCCAGATCGGCCCCACGGGCAAGAAGCTCCTTCCGCTGAGTGTCGTGGGCGGCAACTCCCCGAAGGCCTGACGTGGTGCGGATGTCCCCCTGCCGGGAGGCGGGGGGACATCCGCGTTTCACGGGCGGGCCGTGAACTCGTCCGTCGTGATCAGGAGACGCCGCGGTGCGTCCTCGGGCACGACGAGTTCGATGTCGATCCGGGGAGCACGCACCTTCCGGACCTTGGTCCTCGTGACCTTGCACGTGACCCCCGCCCGTCGAAGATCAGCAGCCATGGTCGCCGTTCCCTCCTGGGCCCAGTGTTGGCGGAACGACCGGCCCGTGGGTATCCGCACCCAGCCGTCCTCCGCGTACCGCCTGACATGGACGGGTTCGTCCCCGAGCGCGGACAGGACGTCCGCGGTGAGCCGCGCGTACACGGTGTGCGGATCGGGAGCGCCCTGCCCGCCTTTCGGGCAGGCCCGGCACCGGAGGTACTCGTAGTACTTGCCGGTGTTGGACCTCGACCGGTGCGCGGTCATGTTCGTCCGGCAATCCGCGCACACGAGTACGCCGAGGAAGACGGTCGCCCCGTCCGGCCGGCGGGTGGGCTGGGCCTTGGACCGCCGGTCAAGCGCCGATTGCAGCTCCTGGAACTGCTGTTCGCTGAAGATCGCCTCGGCCACGCGGATCGGGCGGCCGTCCCTTCCGAGGACCAGCCTGGAACGGCGAACGCCGCCGTTCTTCTCTTCCTCCACGCGATACCCCATGAGGGCGGGGTGGCGCAGCCTGCGGAGCAGTGTGGCCGGGGTGAGGCCGGGCCCGCAGACTCCGGCACGCACCAGAACCCTGACCAGGCGCCGGGCGGAGGCGCCCCGCACGACCCTGGTGTGACACCACTGCAACACGCGCCGGGCTGCCTCGTCGATGGTGAGGAAACTCCTCCCCTTCGCGTCCTGGGCGATGGCGTAGCCATACGCGGGTTTGCCTACGAGCCACTCCGTTTGGGTCTTGGTGTGGTTCCACAGACTTGCGACCCGGGTTCCGGTGTTGGCCGCCTCGATTTCGGCGATGCTTCCGACGAGCGCGGCCAGCTCCTTTCCCGCCTCCGTGGAGAGGTCGATGGGGTCGTTCCCGGAGACCAGGTTCTTCCCGAACCGCATGCACCAGCTGATCATCGCCGTCAGGTCGGCTGCCCGCCGCACGAGCCGGTCCATCTTCCAGAAGAGGAGTACGTCGAAGTCCGGGGCCCTGTCCCTGAGCCACGGCCCGAGTTGGGGGCGGCGCCACGGGGGCACCCGTGTGGCGGAGACGTTCAGGTCGCGGGCGACCCCGACGACCCGGTAGCCCCGTTCCCGGGCAAGCAGGCGGAGGTCGAGTTCCTGGCGTGCGGGTGACGTCGTGCTCTCCGTGAGTACGGAGAGCCGCACCGAGAGGAGTGCCCGGGGAGCGTCAGCCGGCAGGAGGCGCTCGTCATTTTCCAGCTTCCTCCCGTACGCGGAAACGTTCCCGTTGTTGCTCTCCGATCGATATCGGGTGATGCAATGTGCCATTTCCCCTGCCCGAGGCGGAAAGCGCGGCAGGGACAAGGACGGGTGCCGGCGCAACGGATGGGGCGGTTCTGGTGTCCTTAGCGGCATGCAGATGGAGAAGTCGCAGGCCGCGCAGGGTGGGGACGGGTGTCTGGCCGGGGTGGTCAGGGTGCCGGTGAAGATCGTGGCCGTGCTGGTGGTGCTGCCGGTGCGGGCGGTGTGGGACCTGCTCGTGCTGGGGGCGCGGGCCGCGCAGCGGCATGTGCTCGCGCCGCTGGGGCGGGCCGCCGGCTGGGTCCTCGTACGGGTGTACCGCCACCTGCTGCGGCCGTTGCTGCTCGTCCTCTTCTACTGGCCCTGGGCTGGGGCGTGGCGGTACCTCGTCGTGCCCGTCGCCACGGTGGTCCACCGGTACCTGCTGCGGCCCCTCGGGACGGCGGCCGCCTGGCTGTGCGTCGCGTTCGGGCGGTACGTGCTGGTGCCCGTCGGGAGCGCGATCGGATGGGTGCTGCGGCACGTGGTGGTGCTGCCCGCCGGCTGGCTGTACCGGGAGGTGCTGGCGCCGTTGGGGCGCGGGCTGCGGTGGCTGGTGCGCGGGCTGTGCATGCTGGTGTTCGTCTGGCCCTGGGTGGGTCTGTGGCGGTACGTCCTGGCCCCCGTGGGGCGCGGGCTCCTCTGGGTGGGGCGGTACGTGCTCCTGCCGCCGCTCGCACTGCTGTACCGGTACGTCCTGACGCCCCTCGGCCACCTCCTCCTCGGCGCCTGGCACATCGCCGGCCGCATCACCCGCGCCCTCGGCCGCGGGCTGCGCCTGCTGTGGCGCGGCTGCGTCGCCCGGCCCGCCGCGTGGGCCTACCGGCAGGTGGCCACACCGGTCGGGCACGCCGTGCGCGAGGTGTGGCGTACCTCCCGCGCCGCGGTGCGGGAGGCGCGGGCCGAGGTGCGGCGCGTGCTGTTCGGGGGGCCGCCCGTGGAACCGGCGAGGTCACGGGCGCGTACTCTGGGTAGTACGACAGCCGCCGACGCGGCACCCGCTCCCGAGATCTCCCTGCGCAACCGGCGGGGGTGAGCCGGACGGGTCGACAGGACTCAGGGCGGCGCGCGAGCCGTGACGCCCCGCACAAGGAGAAGAACCACTGGGCAAGCGACAGCCCGAAGGCCCGCCTCCCGCACCGGTGGTGCAGCGCATCCGACTGCGCTACACCAAGCGTGGCCGCCTCCGGTTCACCAGTCACCGAGACTTCCAGCGCGCCTTCGAGCGCGCCCTGCGCCGCGCCGAGGTACCCATGGCGTACTCGGCCGGCTTCACCCCCCACCCCCGCGTCTCGTACGCGAACGCCGCTCCCACCGGCACCGGCAGCGAGGCCGAGTACCTGGAGATCGGCCTCGCGGCGGCCCGTGACCCCGAGAAGCTCCGCGAGCTGCTCGACGAGTCCATGCCGGTCGGCCTCGACATCGTCGACGCCGTCGAGGCCCGGACCTCCGGGCTCGCGGACCGGCTGACGGCCTCCGTGTGGGAGCTGCGGCTGGAGGGCGTGGAGCCCGCCGACGCCGCGCGGGCGGTGGAGTCCTTCCTGGCCGCCGAGACGGTGGAGGTGCAGCGCCGGACCAAGAACGGCATGCGGACCTTCGACACCCGCGGCGCCGTCGTCAGTCTCGAGGCGGTTCCCGCCCAGGCTGATAGGCCGCTGGACAATGCCTGTGCGATACTGCGGCTGGTTGTTCGGCATTTGACACCTGCCGTGCGACCCGACGACGTCCTGTCCGGTCTCCACGCTGTGGCCGACCTGGCGCCGCCGGTCCCCGCAGCGGTGACCAGGCTGGCGCAGGGGCTCTTCGACGAGGAGTCCGGCACGGTGACCGACCCGCTCGCGCCCGACCGCGAAGCTGTCACGGCCGCCCCACCCACGGCCGCCGTGAACGCCGACGCGAAGGCGCCGGAAGGTCCCGCCGCGTAGGGATCGTCGTCGTCGCGCCGCCCTGGCACTCGGGAGCCACCTGGGTCGGGCAGCGCACAGACCTGAAGACTTCCGCCAGGCCGTACGGACAAGACGTACGGAACCGGCGGCCATGGACTACAGCTCCCGTGTGGCGAACGCGCCCCGGAGGCCGGCTCCGCGCCCATCGCGCGGAGCCGTGCCGGACCGGACGTCAGCCGCGGCGCCCGGGAGCGTGACGGGAGAACCGCCCGCATGCTCGAGAACGAAAACGACAACACCCCCGCCGCCGACAGTGGCAGCCCCAGCGACAACCTGCCCCCGCGCAGGCGTCGCCGCGCGGCATCCCGGCCGGCCGGCCCGCCCGGCGGCGTCGCCGAGACGCCCGTAGAGGCCGCTCCCGCTCCCGCCGCCGCGCCCGTCGCGGAGGAGGCTCCGGCCGCTCCCGCTCCGCGTGCCCGCCGTCGTGCCACCCGTGCGGTGGCCGCTCCGGCCGCCGAGGTGGTCGTGGAGTCGGCTCCGGCTGCTGCTCCGGCCGCCGAGGAGGCTCCGGCCGCGCCGGCTCCGCGTACCCGCCGCCGCGCCACCCGCGCCGTCGCCGCCCCCGCTGCCGAGTCCGCGCCGGAGGCGCCCGCAGAG
>NZ_JBEZKZ010000015.1:0-111776 GCF_040651895.1 Streptomyces sp. NPDC048352 | reverse complement strand
TTCCACCCCTTTTTGCCCGGCGGCGGGGGGGGGGGCCGCCCCCCCCCGCGGGCCGGGGGCGGGGCGGGCCCCCCCGCCCCCCCCCCCCCGCGCCCCCTCCGCATGTCACCCCACCGGTTCGGAGTACGGAAAACGGCGGGTGCCGGCACCCCCGCCGGGGCACCGGCACCCGCCGGTAACGTTTCTGCTGAGCTGGGCCGGAGCCCGTGGGACTAGATGTCCTCGTGGGCCACGGCGCGACGCGCGTCGGCGTCCAGGACGCCCCAGCTGATCAGCTGCTCGGTCAGGACCGAGGGGGACTGGTCGTAGATGACGGCCAGGGTGCGCAGGTCGTCCTGGCGGATCGACAGCACCTTGCCGTTGTAGTCGCCGCGCTGGCTCTGGATGGTCGCCGCGTAGCGCTGGAGCGGGCCGGCCTTCTCCGCCGGGACGCCCGCCAGGCGCTCCAGGTCGAGGCGCAGCTTCGGCGGCGGCTCGGCCGCACCGCCGGGGGTCGTGCCCGGCAGCAGTTCCTGGACCGGAACCCCGTAGAAGTCCGCCAGCTCGGCGAGGCGCTGGACGGTCACGGCGCGGTCCCCGCGCTCGTACGACCCGACCACCACGGCCTTCCAACGGCCCTGGGACTTCTCCTCGACACCGTGGAGGGAGAGGCCCTGCTGGGTGCGGATGGCGCGGAGCTTGGCCCCGAGCTGTTTGGCGTATTCGCTGGACATAACGCTCCCGGACGCTGTGACGCTGTGACGACATGGAGACCATGCGGCTCCGCCGCGCGGCTGGTAACTCACTGTGAGGTTACGCAGCGTTACGTGGATGCGTCAAGCCGAATGCTCTTGTACGCCCTCGTACGAGGGGAGGTCCCCGGGCCGGGTGCGGGGCCGGGCACCGGCGCCTGGTACCGTGGACGGCGTACATCAGACGTCCTTTAAGGTCCGTCCCGTGAGGCGGAGAAGGAGGTCCTTTTCATGGACAGCACGACTTCCCGGGTTCCGGCCGACGAAGCGATGCGCCCCGTTCTGGAGGCGCAGGACATCGCCCGGGTCCTGACCCGTATCGCCCACGAGATCGTCGAACGCGCCAAGGGCGCCGACGACGTGGTGCTTCTCGGCATCCCCACCCGCGGTGTGTACCTGGCCCGCCGGCTGGCCGCCAAGCTCGAGGAGATCACCGGGACGAAGGTCCCGGTCGGCTCGCTCGACATCACCATGTACCGCGACGACCTGCGCCTGAAGCCCGCGCGGGCGATCGGCCGCACCGAGATCCCCGGCGACGGCATCGACGGCCGCCTGGTGGTCCTCCTCGACGACGTCCTGTTCTCCGGCCGCACCATCCGGGCCGCCCTCGACGCCCTCGGCGACATCGGCCGCCCCCGCGCCGTCCAGCTCGCGGTCCTCGTCGACCGCGGCCACCGCGAACTTCCGATCCGCGCCGACTACGTGGGCAAGAACCTGCCCACGTCGCTGCGGGAGACCGTCATGGTCCAGCTCCAGGAGGAGGACGGCCGCGACGCCGTGCTGCTCGGCCAGCGGACCGCCCGGGCCGCAGGGCAGTAACCCCCACGCGTACGGGACCCCGCGGGGCCCGTGCCGCGGCCTGCCGTGCCCGCACCACCGTCAGCCCCGCCTGCCTGCCCTCCCGACTTACGGAGCACCCAGATGAAGCGCCACCTCATCTCGGCCGCCGACCTCACGCGCGACGACGCGGTCCTGATCCTCGACACCGCCGAGGAGATGGCCCGCGTCGGCGACCGGCCGATCAAGAAGCTGCCCACCCTGCGCGGCCTCACCATCTGCAACCTGTTCTTCGAGGACTCGACCCGCACCCGGATCTCCTTCGAAGCAGCCGAGAAGCGCCTCTCCGCCGACGTCATCAACTTCGCCGCGAAGGGCTCCAGCGTCTCCAAGGGCGAGTCCCTCAAGGACACGGCCCAGACCCTGGAGGCCATGGGCGTGGACGCCGTGGTCATCCGCCACCACGCCTCCGGCGCCCCCTACCGGCTCGCCAACTCCGGCTGGATCGACGCCCCGGTGATCAACGCCGGCGACGGCACCCACCAGCACCCCACCCAGGCCCTGCTCGACGCGTTCACCATGCGCCGCCGCCTGGTCGGCCGGGACGCCGGGCTCGGCAAGGGCCTCGACGGCCGCCGGATCACCCTCGTGGGCGACGTCCTGCACAGCCGCGTGGCCCGCTCCAACGTCGACCTGCTGCACACCCTCGGCGCCGAGGTCACCCTGGTGGCCCCGCCGACCCTGGTGCCCGTCGGCATCGAGAACTGGCCCTGCGAGATCTCGTACAGCCTCGACGAGGTGCTGCCGAAGTCCGACGCGGTCATGATGCTGCGTGTGCAGCGCGAGCGGATGAACGCCGCCTTCTTCCCCACCGAGCGCGAGTACTCCCGCCGCTACGGCCTGGACGCCGCCCGGATGGCCCGGATGCCCGAGCACGCCATCGTGATGCACCCCGGCCCCATGGTCCGCGGCATGGAGATCACCGCCGAGGTCGCCGACTCCGACCGCTGCACGGTCGTCGAGCAGGTCTCCAACGGCGTCTCCATCCGCATGGCCGTCCTGTACCTGCTGCTCGGAGGATCCGAGCCCGCCGTCACCACCAGCCCCGCCGCCCGCACCGAGGAGAACAAGTAACCATGAGCAAGATCCTTATCCGCGGTGCGAAGGTCCTCGGCGGCGAGGCGCAGGACGTCCTGATCGACGGCGAGACCATCGCCCGGGTCGGCCAGGACCTCTCCGCCGAGGGCGCCCAGGTGATCGAGGCCGCCGGCCAGGTCCTCCTCCCGGGCCTGGTGGACCTGCACACCCACCTGCGCGAGCCCGGCCGCGAGGACTCCGAGACCGTCCTCACCGGTACCCGCGCCGCGGCCTCCGGCGGCTACACGGCCGTCTTCGCCATGGCCAACACCTTCCCGGTCGCCGACACCGCCGGCGTCGTCGAGCAGGTCTGGCGCCTGGGCAAGGAGTCCGGCTACTGCGACGTGCAGCCCATCGGCGCCGTCACCGTCGGCCTGGAGGGCAAGAAGCTCTCCGAGCTCGGCGCCATGCACGAGTCCGCCGCCCGCGTCACCGTCTTCTCCGACGACGGCAAGTGCGTGGACGACGCCGTGATCATGCGCCGCGCCCTGGAGTACGTGAAGGCCTTCGGCGGCGTCGTCGCCCAGCACGCCCAGGAGCCCCGCCTCACCGAGGGCGCCCAGATGAACGAGGGCGTCGTCTCGGCCGAGCTGGGACTCGGCGGCTGGCCGGCCGTCGCCGAGGAGTCGGTCATCGCCCGCGACGTCCTGCTCGCCGAGCACGTCGGCTCCCGCGTGCACATCTGCCACCTCTCCACCGCCGGCTCCGTCGAGATCGTCCGCTGGGCCAAGTCCCGCGGCATCGACGTCACCGCCGAGGTCACCCCGCACCACCTGCTCCTCACCGACGAGCTCGTGCGCTCGTACAACCCGGTCTACAAGGTCAACCCGCCGCTGCGCACCGAGCGCGACGTGATGGCCCTGCGCGAGGCGCTCGCCGACGGCACGATCGACATCGTCGCCACCGACCACGCCCCGCACCCGCACGAGGACAAGGACTGCGAGTGGGCCGCCGCCGCCATGGGCATGGTGGGCCTGGAGACCGCGCTCTCCGTCGTCCAGCAGACGATGGTGGAGACCGGGCTGCTCGACTGGGCGGGCGTCGCGGAGCGGATGTCCCACGCTCCGGCGCGCATCGGCAGCCTCCCGGGCCACGGCCGGCCCGTCTCGGCAGGTGAACCCGCGAACCTGACCCTGGTCGACACCTCGTACCGTGGTGTCGTGGACCCCGCACACTTCGCCTCCCGCAGCCGCAACACGCCTTACGAGGGCCGTGAGCTGCCGGGGCGCGTCACTCACACCTTCCTGCGGGGCCGGGCAACGGTCGTGGACGGGAAACTGGCGTGACACCTGCAGTGATCCAACTGGCCGCCGAGGCCGCCGGACGACAGTCGGCGGAGGTGACGGACTGGGACGCCCGCATCGCGTGGGTGCTCGGCCTGCTCGTCTTCATCGCCTTCGTGTACTGGCTGATGCGGCAGGGCTGGAAATGGCGCGGCGCACTGCAGAGCGATCTGCCGGAGCTCCCCGCCGCCCCCGGCGGACTCCCCGAGCACCGGCTGGCCCTGACCGGCCGGTACCACGGGTCCACCACCGCGGGGCAGTGGCTCGACCGGATCGTCGCCCACGGACTCGGAGTCCGCAGCCGGGTCGAGCTCACCCTCACCGACGCGGGCCTCGACGTGGTCCGTCCGGGGGCAACCGACTTCTTCGTACCGGCCGCGCAGCTGCGCGGCGCCCGCCTCGACAAGGGAATCGCGGGCAAGGTACTCACCGAGGGCGGTCTGCTCGTCGTCACCTGGGCGCACGGCGACAAGCTGATCGACTCCGGATTCCGCTCCGACCGGGCTGCCGAGCACGCCGCCTGGGTCGAAGCCATCAACCTCATGAACCAATCCATCACGACGGAAGGCGCCGAACGATGACGACCTCCACCAGGGGAGCAGCCAAAGCTCCCGCCGTACTCGTCCTGGAGGACGGTCGGATCTTCCGCGGCCGCGCCTACGGCGCTGTGGGGGAGACCTTCGGCGAGGCCGTGTTCTCCACCGGAATGACCGGCTACCAGGAGACCCTCACCGACCCGTCGTACCACCGGCAGGTCGTCGTGATGACCGCCCCCCACGTGGGCAACACCGGCGTCAACGACGAGGACCCCGAGTCCTCCCGCATCTGGGTCGCCGGCTACGTCGTGCGCGACCCCGCCCGCGTCCCCTCCAACTGGCGCTCGCAGCGCTCGCTGGACGAGGAGCTGGTCAGGCAGGGCGTCGTCGGGATCTCCGGCGTCGACACCCGCGCCCTGACCCGCCACCTGCGCGAGCGCGGCGCCATGCGCGTCGGCATCTTCTCCGGCGACGCCGTCATGGACGACGCCGTGCTGCTGGCCAAGGTCCAGGACGCCCCCCAGATGAAGGGCGCCGACCTCTCCGCGGAGGTCGCCACCAAGGAGGCGTACGTCGTCCCCGCGATCGGCGAGAAGAAGTTCACCGTCGCTGCCGTGGACCTCGGCATCAAGGGCATGACCCCGCACCGGATGGCCCAGCGCGGCATCGAGGTGCACGTACTGCCCGCCACCGCCACCGTCGAGGACGTGTACGCGGTCCAGCCGGACGGCGTGTTCTTCTCCAACGGCCCCGGGGACCCGGCCACCGCCGACCACGCGGTCTCCGTTATGCAGGGCGTCCTGGAGCGCAAGACCCCGCTCTTCGGCATCTGCTTCGGCAACCAGATCCTCGGCCGCTCCCTCGGCTTCGGCACCTACAAGCTGAAGTACGGCCACCGCGGCATCAACCAGCCGGTCCAGGACCGCACCACCGGCAAGGTCGAGGTCACCGCGCACAACCACGGCTTCGCCGTCGACGCGCCCCTCGACAAGGTCTCCGAGACCCCCTACGGCCGCGCCGAGGTCTCCCACGTCTGCCTGAACGACAACGTCGTGGAAGGCCTCCAGCTGCTCGACCAGCCGGCCTTCTCCGTCCAGTACCACCCCGAAGCGGCAGCCGGCCCGCACGACGCCGCCTACCTCTTCGACCGTTTCGTATCCCTGATGGAGGCCGAGCGTGCCTAAGCGCACCGATATCCAGTCCGTCCTGGTCATCGGCTCCGGCCCGATCGTCATCGGCCAGGCCGCGGAGTTCGACTACTCCGGCACCCAGGCCTGCCGCATCCTCAAGGCCGAGGGCCTGCGGGTCATCCTGGTGAACTCCAACCCCGCGACGATCATGACCGACCCGGAGATCGCCGACGCCACGTACGTCGAGCCGATCACCCCCGAGTTCGTCGAGAAGATCATCGCCAAGGAGCGCCCCGACGCGCTGCTGCCGACCCTCGGCGGCCAGACGGCCCTGAACACCGCCATCTCCATGCACCAGCAGGGTGTGCTGGAGAAGTACGGCGTCGAGCTCATCGGCGCCAACGTCGAGGCCATCAACAAGGGCGAGGACCGCGACCTCTTCAAGGGCGTCGTCGAGGCCGTCAAGCGCAAGATCGGCTACGGCGAGTCGGCCCGCTCGGTCATCTGCCACTCGATGGACGACGTCCTGGGCGGCGTCGAGACGCTCGGCGGCTACCCCGTCGTCGTCCGCCCCTCCTTCACCATGGGCGGCGCCGGCTCCGGCTTCGCCCACGACGAGGAGGAACTGCGCCGCATCGCCGGCCAGGGCCTGACGCTCTCCCCGACCACCGAGGTGCTCCTGGAGGAGTCCATCCTCGGCTGGAAGGAGTACGAGCTGGAGCTGATGCGCGACACCAAGGACAACGTGGTCGTCGTCTGCTCCATCGAGAACTTCGACCCGATGGGCGTCCACACCGGCGACTCCATCACCGTCGCCCCCTCGATGACGCTCACCGACCGCGAGTACCAGCGGCTGCGCGACATTGGCATCGCGATCATCCGCGAGGTCGGCGTCGACACCGGCGGCTGCAACATCCAGTTCGCGATCAACCCGGACGACGGCCGCGTCATCGTCATCGAGATGAACCCGCGCGTCTCCCGCTCCTCCGCGCTCGCCTCCAAGGCCACCGGCTTCCCGATCGCCAAGATCGCCGCCAAGCTGGCCATCGGCTACACGCTGGACGAGGTCCCCAACGACATCACCGAGAAGACGCCGGCCTCCTTCGAGCCGACCCTCGACTACGTCGTCGTCAAGGCCCCGCGCTTCGCCTTCGAGAAGTTCCCGGCCGCCGACGCCACCCTCACCACCACCATGAAGTCGGTGGGCGAGGCCATGGCCATCGGCCGCAACTTCACCGAGGCCCTCCAGAAGGCCCTGCGCTCCCTGGAGAAGAAGGGCTCGCAGTTCACCTTCGTCGGCGAGCCCGGCGACAAGGACGAGCTGCTGGCCACCGCGGTCCGCCCGACCGACGGCCGCATCAACACCGTCATGCAGGCCATCCGCGCCGGCGCCACCCAGGAAGAGGTCTTCGAGTCCACGAAGATCGACCCCTGGTTCGTCGACCAGCTCTTCCTGATCAAGGAGATCGCGGACGAGCTCGCCGCCGCCGAGAAGCTCCACCCCGAGCTGCTCGCCGAGGCCAAGCGCCACGGCTTCTCCGACGCCCAGATCGCCGAGATCCGCGGCCTGCGCGAGGACGTCGTCCGCGAGGTCCGCCACGCCCTGGGCGTCCGCCCGGTCTACAAGACGGTCGACACCTGCGCCGCCGAGTTCGCCGCGAAGACCCCGTACTTCTACTCGTCCTACGACGAGGAGTCCGAGGTCGCGCCCCGCGAGAAGCCCGCGGTGATCATCCTGGGCTCCGGCCCGAACCGCATCGGCCAGGGCATCGAGTTCGACTACTCCTGCGTCCACGCCTCCTTCGCGCTCAGCGACGCCGGCTACGAGACCGTGATGGTCAACTGCAACCCGGAGACCGTCTCGACGGACTACGACACCTCCGACCGCCTGTACTTCGAGCCGCTGACGCTCGAGGACGTGCTGGAGATCGTCCACGCCGAGTCGCTGGCCGGCCCGATCGCCGGTGTCGTCGTCCAGCTCGGCGGCCAGACCCCCCTCGGTCTCGCCCAGGCGCTCAAGGACAACGGCGTCCCGGTCGTCGGCACCTCCCCGGAGGCCATCCACGCCGCCGAGGACCGCGGCGCCTTCGGCCAGGTCCTCGCCGACGCCGGCCTGCCGGCCCCCAAGCACGGCACCGCCACCACCTTCGCGGGCGCGAAGGCGATCGCCGACGAGATCGGCTACCCGGTCCTCGTCCGCCCGTCCTACGTGCTCGGCGGCCGCGGCATGGAGATCGTCTACGACGAGGCCCGCCTGGAGTCGTACATCGCGGAGTCCACCGAGATCAGCCCGACCCGCCCCGTGCTGGTCGACCGCTTCCTCGACGACGCCATCGAGATCGACGTGGACGCGCTCTACGACGGCGAGGAGCTCTACCTCGGCGGCGTCATGGAGCACATCGAGGAAGCCGGCATCCACTCCGGCGACTCGGCCTGCGCCCTGCCCCCGATCACCCTCGGCGGCTTCGACATCAAGCGCCTGCGCGCCTCCACCGAGGCCATCGCCAAGGGCGTCGGCGTCCGAGGCCTGATCAACATCCAGTTCGCGATGGCGGGCGACATCCTCTACGTCCTCGAGGCCAACCCCCGCGCCTCCCGGACCGTCCCCTTCACCTCGAAGGCGACCGCCGTCCCGCTCGCGAAGGCCGCCGCGCGCATCTCGCTCGGCGCCACCATCGCCGAGCTGCGCGCCGAGGGCATGCTCCCGAAGACCGGCGACGGCGGCACCCTGCCGCTGGACGCGCCGATCTCCGTCAAGGAGGCCGTCATGCCGTGGTCGCGCTTCCGCGACATCCACGGCCGCGGCGTGGACACCGTCCTCGGCCCGGAGATGCGCTCCACCGGCGAGGTCATGGGCATCGACACGGTCTTCGGCACCGCCTACGCCAAGTCGCAGGCCGGCGCCTACGGCCCGCTGCCGACCAAGGGCCGCGCGTTCATCTCCGTCGCCAACCGCGACAAGCGCTCGATGATCTTCCCGGCCCGCGAGCTCGTCGCCCACGGCTTCGAGCTGCTCGCCACCTCCGGCACCGCCGAGGTGCTGCGCCGCAACGGCATCAACGCCACCATCGTGCGCAAGCTCAGCGAGGGCGAGGGCGCGAACGGCGAGAAGACCATCGTCCAGCTCATCCACGACGGCCAGGTCGACCTGATCGTCAACACCCCGTACGGCACCGGCGGCCGCCTCGACGGCTACGAGATCCGTACGGCCGCCGTGGCGCGCAGCGTCCCGTGCCTGACCACGGTCCAGGCGCTCGCCGCCGCCGTCCAGGGCATCGACGCGCTCAACCGCGGCGACGTCGGCGTGCGCTCCCTCCAGGAGCACGCGCAGGACCTCAACGCGGCCCGCGACTAGCAGCCCGTAGGGGAGAGGGGGACACCGACGGCGCGGACCGCGCCGGGTGTCCCCCTCTTCATGAGCGCAGAAGGGACACTTCGGACGATGTACAAACTGTTCTTCAACCTGGTCTTCAAGCGGATGGACCCCGAGAAGGCCCACTACACGGCCTTCCGGTGGATCCGCCTCGCCGCCCGCGTCCCGGTGCTGCGCACCCTCGTCGCGGCCGTCCTGGCGCCGCGCTACGAGTCCCTGCGCACCGAGGCGCTCGGCCTGCGGATGCACGGCCCCTTCGGGCTCGCGGCCGGCTTCGACAAGAACGCCGTGGCCATCGACGGCATGTCGATGCTCGGCTTCGACCACGTCGAGATCGGCACGGTCACCGGCCAGGCACAGCCCGGCAACCCCAAGAAGCGGCTCTTCCGCCTGGTCCCCGACCGGGCGCTGATCAACCGCATGGGCTTCAACAACGAGGGCTCGGCCGCCGTCGCCGCCCGCCTCGCCGCCCGCAACCCTGTCTTCAGGACCGTCGTGGGCGTCAACATCGGCAAGACCAAGGTCGTGCCGGAGGCCGAGGCCGCGGCCGACTACGTGCTCTCCACCGAGCGCCTCGCCCGCCACGCCGACTACCTGGTCGTCAACGTCTCCTCGCCGAACACCCCGGGCCTGCGCAACCTCCAGGCCACGGAGTCGCTGCGGCCGCTGCTGACCGCCGTACGGGAGGCCGCGGACCGCGCGGTCACCGACCGCCGGGTCCCGCTGCTGGTCAAGATCGCCCCGGACCTCGCGGACGAGGACGTCGACGCGGTCGCCGACCTGGCCCTGGAGCTGGGCCTGGACGGCATCATCGCCACCAACACCACCATCGCCCGCGAGGGCCTCGGCCTGAGGTCGGACGCCGCCCTCGTCAAGGAGACCGGCGGCCTGTCGGGCGCCCCGGTCAAGGAGCGCTCCCTGGAGGTCCTGCGCCGCCTGTACGCGCGCGTCGGCGACCGCCTGGTCCTGGTCGGCGTGGGCGGCATCGAGAACGCCGAGGACGCCTGGCAGCGCATCCTGGCCGGCGCCACCCTGATCCAGGGCTACAGCGCCTTCGTCTACGAGGGCCCGTTCTACGCCCGCGCCCTCCACAAGGGCCTGGCCGCGCGCCTGGCCGCCAGCCCGTACGCGACCCTGGCCGAAGCCGTGGGCGCCGAGACCCGAAAGGCCGCCCTGTGAGCCCTGTGACCCCCTTCGGAACCCGTCTGCGCGCCGCCATGGACGCCCGCGGGCCGCTGTGCGTGGGAATCGACCCGCACGCCGCCCTGCTGGCCTCCTGGGGGCTGGACGACGACATCGCCGGTCTGGAGCGGTTCTCCCGCACGGTGGTCGAGGCCCTGGCCGACTCCGTCGCCGTCTTCAAGCCGCAGGCCGCCTTCTTCGAGCGGTTCGGCTCGAAGGGCGTCGCGGTCCTGGAGCGGACGGTCGCCGACGCCCGGGCCGCCGGGACGCTGGTGGTCATGGACGCCAAGCGCGGCGACATCGGCTCGACCATGGCCGCGTACGCCTCGGCCTTCCTGGACCCCGCGTCCCCGCTGTTCTCGGACGCGCTGACGGTCTCCCCGTACCTGGGCTACGGCTCGCTCGCCCCGGCCGTGGAGCTGGCCCGGGAGTCGGGCGCCGGACTCTTCGTCCTGGCCCTCACCTCCAACCCGGACGGCGCCGAGGTGCAGCGCGCGGTCCGCGAGGACGGCCGTACGATCGGCGCGACCATGCTGGCCCACCTGGCGGCGGAGAACGCGGGCGCCGAGCCGATGGGCTCCTTCGGCGCGGTGGTCGGTGCCACGCTGGGCGACCTGTCCTCCTTCGACCTGGACATCAACGGCCCGCTGCTGGCCCCGGGCATCGGCGCCCAGGGCGCGACCGCGGCCGACCTCCCCGCCGTCTTCGGCGCGGCCGTCGCCAACGTGGTCCCGAACGTCTCGCGGGGCGTCCTGCGGCACGGCCCGGACGCGGCCGCGCTGCGCGCCTCCGCGAAGCGCTTCGCCGACGAGGTCCGCGAGGCCGTCGCGGCCTGATCGGGCGGGTGCCGGGCGCCCCGGCGACGCGCGATGACGAAATTCGAACGTCTTTCCCCGGACAAAACCGGGGTGGTTTGTCTGTGATGTACGGTTCAGTGGAGGCTGACCAGGACTTTTCGTCCGTTCTCGCTGACTGGAGCGGCCTTGGCCGCTAGTCTCCGACCAGAGCGAACGCGCAGCGAGGCAGTTCCATCGCTGTTCGGGACCTCGCCCGGCGTGGTGCCCACGGGCTCCCCGCCGGTCCGTATCCGACAGTTCGACATCCGAGGTGACGTAGGCGTGGCTCTTCCGCCCCTTACCCCTGAACAGCGCGCAGCAGCGCTCGAAAAGGCCGCCGCGGCTCGCCGGGAGCGGGCCGAGGTGAAGAATCGACTCAAGCACTCCGGCGCCTCCCTCCACGACGTCATCAAGACGGGTCAGGAGAACGACGTCATCGGAAAGATGAAGGTCTCCGCCCTTCTCGAGTCGCTGCCCGGCGTCGGCAAGGTCCGCGCCAAGCAGATCATGGAGCGCCTCGGCATCTCCGAGTCCCGGCGTGTCCGAGGTCTCGGCTCCAACCAGATCGCCTCTCTGGAGCGTGAGTTCGGCGGTAGCAGCGCCTGAGGCGTCGCCCGAAGTTCTCCCGGCGTTCCCAGGCAGTCCCGGGAACCTGGATAATCGCTCTATGGCAGCAGAGGTTCGTCCGCGGCTGACCGTGCTCTCCGGCCCTTCGGGTGTCGGCAAGAGCACGGTCGTCGCGCATATGCGCAAGGTCCACCCCGAGGTGTGGCTCTCGGTGTCGGCCACCACCCGCAAGCCGCGGCCCGGTGAGCGACACGGAGTCCACTACTTCTTCGTCAACGACGACGAGTTCGACAAGCTGATCGCCAACGGCGAGCTGCTGGAGTGGGCCGAGTTCGCGGGCAACCGCTACGGCACACCGCGCGGCGCGGTACTGGAACGCCTGGACAACGGCGAACCGGTGCTGCTGGAGATCGACCTCCAGGGCGCCCGGCTCGTCCGCGAGTCCAAGCCCGACGCCCAGCTCGTCTTCCTGGCCCCGCCCAGCTGGGACGAACTGGTCCGCCGCCTCACCGGCCGCGGCACCGAGTCGCCCGAGGTCATCGAGCGCCGGCTGGCGAGCGCGAAGATCGAACTCGCTGCCGAGTCCGAGTTCGACACCACCCTGGTGAACACCTCCGTCGAGGACGTGGCGCGTGAGCTGCTAGCCTTGATGAAAGTTGTTTGATCGATTTGTTTCGATCTTCACCCATCTTCGGAAGGTAGAGCGTGTCCTCTTCCATCACTGCGCCCGAGGGCATCATCAACCCGCCGATCGACGAGCTGCTCGAGGCCACGGACTCGAAGTACAGCCTCGTGATCTACGCGGCCAAGCGCGCGCGTCAGATCAACGCGTACTACTCGCAGCTCGGTGAGGGCCTGCTCGAGTACGTCGGCCCGCTGGTGGACACCCACGTCCACGAGAAGCCGCTTTCGATCGCGCTGCGCGAGATCAACGCGGGTCTGCTGACCTCCGAGGCCATCGAGGCCCCGGCCCAGTAGGCAGCAAGGAATTCCTTTCATCACAGGCCCGGCAGAACATCTGCCGGGCCTGTGGTGTGTCATAGGTGTCGTAGCGAATCGTGAATGGGGAGTGCGTGGTGGACAAGCCGAAGGTCGTGCTGGGCGTCAGCGGCGGGATCGCCGCCTACAAGGCCTGCGAGCTGCTGCGCCGGCTGACCGAGTCCGGGCACGACGTACGGGTGGTGCCCACGGCGGCGTCCCTGAACTTCGTCGGCGAGGCCACCTGGGCCGCGCTCTCCGGGAACCCGGCCTCCACGCAGGTCTGGGAGACCGTCCACGAGGTGCCCCACGTACGCATCGGCCAGGGGGCCGACCTCGTCGTCGTCGCCCCGGCCACCGCCGACCTGCTCGCCAAGGCCGCGCACGGGCTGGCCGACGACCTGCTCACGAACACCCTGCTCACCGCCCGCTGCCCCGTCGTCTTCGCCCCCGCCATGCACACCGAGATGTGGGAGCACCCGGCCACCCAGGAGAACGTCGCCACGCTGCGCCGCCGCGGCGCCGTGGTCATCGAGCCCGCCGTAGGCCGGCTGACCGGCAAGGACACCGGCAAGGGCCGGCTGCCCGACCCGGACGAGATCTACGAGGTCTGCCGCCACGTCTTGCGCAGGCACGGTATGGCCCGCGGGGCGGCGGAACCCGACCTCGCCGGGCGGCACGTGGTCGTCAGCGCCGGCGGCACCCGCGAGCCCCTGGACCCGGTGCGCTTCCTCGGCAACCGTTCCTCCGGCAAGCAGGGCTACGCCCTCGCCCGCACCGCCGCCGCCCGGGGCGCCCGGGTCACCCTGGTGGCCGCCAACACCGCGCTGCCCGACCCGGCCGGGGTGGACGTCGTACGGGTGGGAACGGCCCTCCAGCTGCGCGAGGCGGTGCTCAAGGCCGCCGCGGACGCCGACGCCGTGGTGATGGCGGCGGCCGTGGCCGACTTCCGGCCCGCCCGGTACGCCGACGGCAAGATCAAGAAGCAGGACGGGAAGGATCCCGAGCCCGTGGCCCTCGTGCGCAACCCCGACGTCCTCGCGGAGATCTCCGCCGAGCGGCCCCAGGAGGGCCAGATCGTGGTCGGTTTCGCGGCCGAGACGGACGACGTGCTCGCCAACGGCCGGGCCAAGCTGCGGCGCAAGGGGTGCGACCTGCTCGTGGTCAACGAGGTCGGCGAGGCCAAGACCTTCGGATCAGAGGAGAACGAGGCCGTCATCCTGGCCTCCGACGGGGCCGAGACCCCGGTAGCCCACGGTCCCAAGGAAGTGCTGGCGGACGTCATCTGGGACCAGGTCGTCCCGCGACTCGCGCCCCCGCGCGATCTCCGACGCGCCTGAGCGTCGCCCTTCTCGCCGGTAGGTCCGTGCGCCAGAATGGAGTGCCGCAGGTCACATGGCTCCCATAAGGCGAGACGGGTGGTCCGGTGAACGGTGGCGACCGATAAACTGCATCTGGAACGTGACCGGGCGCAGCCTCCGGTGTGGTTCCGCCAAATGATCAGCCAGCAGCCGCTGCAACCCCAGGGAGCGTTGTGTCCCGTCGCCTGTTCACCTCCGAGTCCGTGACCGAGGGTCACCCCGACAAGATCGCTGACCAGATCAGCGACACGATCCTCGACGCGCTCCTCACCGAGGACCCGACCTCGCGTGTGGCCGTGGAGACTCTCATCACCACCGGTCTCGTGCACATCGCGGGCGAGGTGACCACCAAGGCCTACGCGCCGATCGCCCAGCTCGTGCGCGACAAGATCCTCGAGATCGGCTACGACTCGTCGAAGAAGGGCTTCGACGGCGCCTCCTGCGGCGTGTCGGTGTCCATCGGCGCCCAGTCCCCGGACATCGCGCAGGGCGTCGACACGGCCTACGAGTCCCGGGTCGAGGGCGACGAGGACGAGCTCGACCGCCAGGGCGCCGGCGACCAGGGCTTGATGTTCGGCTACGCGACGGACGAGACGCCCGAGCTGATGCCGCTGCCGATCCACATCGCGCACCGCCTCTCGCGCCGCCTGTCCGAGGTCCGCAAGAACGGCACCATCCCCTACCTGCGGCCCGACGGCAAGACCCAGGTCACCATCGAGTACGACGGTGACAAGCCGGTCCGCCTCGACACGGTCGTCGTGTCCTCGCAGCACGCGGCCGACATCGACCTCGACTCGCTCCTCGCTCCCGACATCCGCGAGTTCGTCGTCGAGCACGTCCTCGCGCAGCTCGTCGAGGACGGCATCAAGCTGGACACCGAGGGCTACCGGCTGCTGGTGAACCCGACCGGCCGCTTCGAGATCGGCGGCCCGATGGGCGACGCCGGCCTGACCGGCCGCAAGATCATCATCGACACCTACGGCGGCATGGCCCGCCACGGCGGCGGCGCCTTCTCCGGCAAGGACCCGTCCAAGGTGGACCGCTCCGCCGCGTACGCGATGCGCTGGGTCGCCAAGAACGTCGTCGCCGCCGGCCTGGCCGCCCGCTGCGAGGTGCAGGTCGCGTACGCCATCGGCAAGGCCGAGCCCGTCGGCCTCTTCGTGGAGACCTTCGGCACCGCCAAGGTCGACGTCCAGAAGATCGAGGACGCCATCGGCGAGGTCTTCGACCTCCGCCCGGCCGCCATCATCCGCGACCTCGACCTGCTGCGCCCGATCTACGCCCAGACCGCCGCCTACGGCCACTTCGGCCGCGAGCTCCCCGACTTCACCTGGGAGCGCACCGACCGCGTCGACGCCCTGCGCGCCGCCGCCGGCCTGTAAGCGGTACCGCTCCGCGTGAACGGCCCCGGACCCTCGCGGTCCGGGGCCGTTCGCTGTCGGTGGCGTTTGGTAAGAATGCCTGTGTGAGCAGCGCGAACGATTCCCCGCCGGAACAGCTCGCCCTGATCCGGGAGATGGTCGCCGAGGCGAAGGCCAAGGCGCCCAAGGCCAAGCCGCGTACCTGGCGCGGGGCCGCCGTCGCCGAGGAGCTGCCCGTCGCCCGTGTCCTCGTGAACAAGGGTGTGCTCCACCTCGACCGGCTCTTCGACTACGCCGTCCCCGCCGAGCTGTCCGAGGCCGCCCAGCCCGGTGTGCGCGTCCGGGTGCGCTTCGGAGCCGGCTCCCACCGGGTGCACGGCGGCCGCCGCGAGGGCGGTGGGCTCATCGACGGCTTCATCGTGGAACGGCGCGCCGACTCCGACTACGACGGCGCCCTGGCCGCCCTCGCCCAGGTCGTCTCGCCCGAGGTGGTCCTCGGCCCCCGCCTGCTGGCCCTCGCCCGGGCCGTCGCCGACCGGTACGCCGGGAGCCTGGCCGACGTGCTCCAGCTGGCCCTGCCCCCGCGCAGCGCCCGCGCCGAGGCCAGGCCCTCGCCGGAGCCGCTGCCGCCGCCCGCCGCGCCCGAGCCCGGCGGCTGGAGCCGCTACGGCG
The DNA here is from genome assembly GCF_040651895.1 of Streptomyces sp. NPDC048352. Classification (NCBI taxonomy): domain Bacteria; kingdom Bacillati; phylum Actinomycetota; class Actinomycetes; order Kitasatosporales; family Streptomycetaceae; genus Streptomyces; species Streptomyces sp. NPDC048352. The sequence goes on along the minus strand of NZ_JBEZKZ010000015.1, from coordinate 95,852 downwards.
CCGGCCCCGCCTTCCTGCGGGCCCTGGCCACCGGGGGCACCCCCCGCGCGGTGTGGACCGCGCTGCCCGGACCCGGCTGGGCCGACGAACTGGCCCGGGCCATGGCCGCCACCCTCGCCTCCGGGCGCGGCGCCCTCGCGGTGGTGCCCGACGGGCGCACCGCCGCCCGGGTCGACGCCGCCCTCACCGCCCTGCTCGGCGAGGGCCGGCACGCGCTGCTGACCGCCGAGTCCGGCCCCGAGAAGCGCTACCGGCAGTGGCTCGCGGTCAGCCGGGGCTCCGTACGCGCCGTCGTCGGCACCCGGGCGGCGATGTTCGCCCCCGTACGGGACCTCGGGCTGGTCGCGGTCTGGGACGACGGCGACTCCAGCCACAGCGACGACCACGCCCCCTTCCCCCACGTCCGCGAGGTGCTGGAGCTGCGCGCGGTCAGCGACGGCTGCGGCTTCCTGGCCGGGAGCACCAGCTGCACGGTGGAGGCCGCGCAGCTGGTGGAGTCCGGCTGGGCCCGGCCGCTCGTCGCGGACCGGGAGACCGTACGGGCCGCCGCGCCCCGCATCCGCACCGTCGGCGACGAACTGCTGGCCCGCGACGGGGCGGCCCGCGCGGCGCGGCTGCCGAGCCTGGCGTGGGAGACCGTACGGGAGGGCCTGAAGAGCGGGCCCGTACTGGTGCAGGTGCCCCGGCGGGGGTACGTGCCCCGCCTCGCCTGCGAGCGCTGCCGGACCCCCGCCCGGTGCACGGTGTGCGCCGGACCGCTGGAGGCCCCCGACGAGCGGGAGCTGCACTGCGGGTGGTGCGGGCGGACCGAGAGCGCCTGGCACTGCGAGGAGTGCGGCTCCTTCCGGCTGCGCGCCCAGGTGGTGGGCGCGCGGCGCACCGCCGAGGAGCTGGGCCGGGCCTTCCCCGCGGTGGCCGTACGCACCTCCGGGCGCGACCACGTGCTGGACGAGGTGCCCGACCGGCCGGCGCTGGTGGTGAGCACGCCGGGCGCCGAACCGGTCGCGGCGGGCGCCGGGTACGCGGCCGCGCTGCTGCTGGACGGCTGGGCGATGCTCACCCGGCCCGACCTGCGGGCGGGGGAGGACGCCCTGCGCCGCTGGATCGCCGCCGCCTCGCTGGTCCGCAGCGACGGGCAGGTGGTGGTGGTCGCCGAGCCGACGCTGCGCCCCGTCCAGGCCCTGGTGCGCTGGGACCCCGTCGGGCATGCCGTACGGGAACTGGCCGAGCGGGCCCAGCTGGGCTTCCCGCCGGTGTCGCGGATGGCCGAGGTGGCCGGCCGGGGGGACGCGCTGGAGGCCTTCCTCGAAGCCGCCGACCTGCCGGCCGACGCGGAGGTGCTGGGCCCGGTGCCGCTGCCCGGGCGGCGGGGCGGGGGCTCGCCGGGGGAACGGGTGCTCGTGCGGGTCCCGCCGGGGAGCGGGGCCGCGCTCGCCCGGGCGCTGAAGGAGGCGCAGGCCGCCCGGCTCGCGCGGGGGATCGCGGCGGGGGAGGCGGTCCGGGTGCGGATCGACCCCCCGGACATCGGCTGAGCCGTACGCGTGCCCGCCGCCCGGGCACGGTGCGGGGGCGGCGGGCACGCGGTGGCGTGCCGTCGGGGGTCGGCGTCCCGGCGGCGGGGACGGGTCAGCCGTTGCGGGGGCCGGGGAAGGCCGACTGGCGTGCGGCGGCCGACACCACGGGGGCGTGGGCCTCCTCGCGTACGGGCTGCGGGGGCACCGAGCGGGCCGCCGGGATCGTGGGGAGCGGTCCCAGGGTGCGGGTGGTGGTGCCCTCGGCCAGCGGTTCGGCGGCCTCGGCGGCCTGCGCGCGGCGCGCACCGTAGCGGCGGTGCACGGCCTGCTTGGTCACGCCGAGCGCCGAGCCGACCGCGTCCCAGGAGAAGCCGAGGGAGCGGTCGAAGTCCACCGCCGCGGTGACCAGCGTCTCGACGCTGTCCCTCAGCTCCTGGGCGAGGCGGACGGTGGGGGCGGGGGCCCTGCCGTAGACGACGAAGCCCGTCGAGGGCCCGGAGCGGCGCGGGCGGTAGACGTTGCCGAGCTGGGCCGTGAGCGTACGCAGTGCGTCCACCTGCCGGCGAACCCGCTCGATGTCCCGCACGAGGAGGTGCAGGCTGGCCCGTGCTTGGGCGTCATGGGTGGCGTGGTCGGCCATGGAGAAGCCTCTCGAACCGGTGCTGGAGAGCGGATCGGGCCGCAGACACCGTTCTTGATCGCGGCCCGGGTCGGTCAATCTCACTTGACCAACGCGCCAGCGGGCGCCCAGGTCACGCACTGGGGGCGTGTCGGCATATGCGAGGGGCGCGCGGGTGTCCGTACGCCCCCCGATACCGCAGGTGGGCCGGGGTGGACGTCCCCTAGACTGGTGTGCTGCTGACAGCCGAGATAGCGAGGTAGGACCCAGTGAAGCTCGTCTTCGCCGGCACCCCCGAGGTCGCCGTACCCGCCCTGGACGCCCTGATCGCCTCCGGGCGGCACGAGGTCGCGGCCGTCGTCACCCGGCCCGACGCCCCCGCCGGGCGGGGCCGCCGGCTCGTCGCCAGCCCCGTCGCCGAACGCGCCGAGGAGGCGGGGATCGAGGTCCTCAAGCCCGCCCGGCCGCGCGACGAGGAGTTCCAGGCCCGGCTGAGGGAGATCGCCCCGGACTGCTGCCCGGTCGTCGCGTACGGGGCGCTGATCCCCAAGAGCGCGCTCGACATCCCCCGCCACGGGTGGATCAACCTGCACTTCTCGCTGCTGCCCGCCTGGCGCGGCGCCGCCCCCGTCCAGCACTCGATCATGGCGGGCGACCAGGTCACCGGCGCCTCCACCTTCCGCATCGAGGAGGGCCTCGACACCGGCCCGGTCTTCGGGGTCCTCACCGAGGAGATCCGCCCGACCGACACCAGCGGCGACCTGCTGACCCGCCTCGCGTTCGCCGGCTCCGGACTGCTGTCGGCCACCATGGACGGCATCGAGGACGGCAGCCTGCGCGCCATGGAGCAGCCCGCCGAGGGCGTCTCCCTCGCGCCGAAGATCACCGTCGAGGACGCCCGGGTGGACTGGAACGCCCCCGCGCTGCGCGCCGACCGCGTGGTGCGCGGCTGCACCCCGGCCCCCGGCGCCTGGACCGTCTTCCGCGGCGAGCGCCTCAAGCTGATCTCCCTCGGGCTCGTCCCCGACCGCACGGACCTGGCCCCGGGCGTGCTGGCCCCCGCCAAGAACAACGTCTACGCCGGCACCGGCTCGCACGCCGTCGAGCTGCTCTGGGTGCAGCCGCAGGGCAAGAAGCCGATGAAGGGCGCCGACTGGGCCCGCGGGGTGCGCATCGCTCCCGGCGAGCGCCTGGGCGGGGCCGACGTAGGCTGATCCCGAGCCCCACCGCAACCGCACCTCGTAACCCCGGAGCACCTTTCACGTGAGCGAACAGCCCCGTCGTCGTCCCGCCCCCAAGACGGGCGCCGGCAAGCAGGCCAAGCCCTACCGCCGGCCCCAGAAGGACCCCGTCCGGTTGCTGGCCTACGAGGTGCTGCGGGCGGTGGACGAGCGCGACGCGTACGCCAACCTGGTCCTGCCCCCGCTGCTGAAGAAGGCCCGGCAGGACGAGCGGTTCCAGGCGCGCGACGCGGCCCTGGCCACCGAGCTGGTCTACGGCACCCTGCGCCGGCAGGGCACGTACGACGCGGTCATCTCCGCCTGCGTGGACCGGCCGCTGCGCGAGGTGGACCCGCCGGTCCTGGACGTGCTCTCGCTGGGCGCCCACCAGCTCCTCGGCACCCGCATCCCCACGCACGCGGCGGTCTCCGCCAGCGTGGAGCTGGCCCGCGTGGTGCTCGGCGACGGACGGGCGAAGTTCGTCAACGCCGTGCTGCGCAAGATCGCCGCGCACGACCTCGACACCTGGCTGGAGCGGGTCGCGCCGCCGTACGAGGAGGACGCCGAGGAGCACCTCGCGGTCCGCCACTCCCACCCCCGCTGGGTCGTCAGCGCCCTGTGGGACGCGCTGGGAGGCGGCCGCGCCGGGATCGAGGACCTGCTGGAGGCCGACAACGAGCGGCCCGAGGTGACGCTGGTGGCCCGCCCGGGCCGGTCCACGCCCCAGGAGCTGCTGGAGGCGCTCGGCGAGGAGTCGGCGCTGCCGGGGCGCTGGTCCCCGTACGCGGTGCGGATGGCCGAGGGTGGCGAGCCGGGGGCGCTGGAGGCGGTCCGCGAGGGGCGCGCCGGGGTGCAGGACGAGGGCAGCCAGCTGGTGGCCCTGGCCCTGGCGGCGGTCCCGGTCGAGGGCCGCGACGAGCGGTGGCTGGACGGCTGCGCCGGCCCAGGCGGCAAGGCGGCCCTGCTCGGGGCCCTCGCCGCGCGGCGCGGGGCCTTCCTGCTGGCCTCCGAGAAGCAGCCGCACCGGGCGCGCCTGGTGGAGAAGTCGCTGGCCGGCAACCCGGGCCCGTACCAGGTCATCGCGGCCGACGGCACCCGGCCGGCCTGGCTGCCGGGCTCCTTCGACCGGGTCCTGATGGACGTGCCCTGCTCCGGCCTGGGGGCGCTGCGCCGCCGCCCGGAGGCCCGCTGGCGGCGCCGCCCGGAGGACCTGGAGGGCTTCGCGCCGCTCCAGCGGGGCCTGCTGCGCGAGGCCCTGTCCGCCGTGCGCGTGGGCGGGGTCGTGGGCTACGCGACCTGCTCCCCGCACCTGGCGGAAACCCGGGTGGTCGTCGAGGACGTCCTGCGGGGCCGGGGCGCGGGAGCGCAGCCGGTGGCGGCGGAACTGATCGACGCCCGGCCGTACATGGAGGGCGTACCGGCGCTGGGCGACGGCCCGGACGTCCAGCTGTGGCCGCACCTGCACGGTACCGACGCCATGTACCTGGCGCTGCTGCGGCGCACGGCGTAGCCGCCCGCCCGCTGCGCCCGCCGGAGCGGGTCCACCGCGCCCGGCGGGCGGCCCGCGGGCCGTGACCGGCCGCGTGCCGCTGCGCGCAATCGGAGTGCCGGGGCCGTGGCCGGAACTGCCCGGCGGCATGGCAGGCTTGGGGCATGGCCGTTCAGATCAATCCCAGCATCCTGTCCGCCGACTTCTCCCGCCTCGCCGAAGAGGCGAGGGCCGTCGAGGGGGCCGACTGGCTGCACGTCGACGTCATGGACAACCATTTCGTCCCGAACCTCACCCTCGGCGTGCCGATCGTGGAGTCGCTCAGCCGGGCCACGGACATCCCGCTGGACCTGCATCTGATGATCGAGGACCCGGACCGCTGGGCGCCGCAGTACGTGGAGGCCGGCGCCGGGTCGGTCACCTTCCACGCCGAGGCCGCCGCGGCCCCCGTCCGCCTCGCGCGGGAGATCCGGGCCAAGGGCGCCCGGGCGGCGATGGCGCTCAAGCCCGGCACCCCGATCGAGCAGTACGAGGACATCCTCCCCGAACTCGACATGGTGCTGATCATGACGGTCGAGCCGGGCTTCGGCGGCCAGGCCTTCCTCGACATCATGCTGCCCAAGGTCCGCCGGACCCGTGAGCTGATCGCCAAGCACGGGCTGGACCTGTGGCTCCAGGTGGACGGCGGGGTCTCGGCCAGCACGATCGAGCGGGTGGCCGAGGCCGGCGCCGACGTGTTCGTGGCGGGCAGCGCGGTCTACGGGGCGGTCGATCCGGCCGCCGCGGTCCGGACCCTGCGCGAGCAGGCCGGGGCGGCGATCGCCGCGGCGCCCTGGGCGTGCGACCACTGAGGCGTGCCCCGGGGGACGGCTCGGTGAACGGAAGCCGTCCAGGCTGATCAACGGCCGTCGGATCTGACAGGATGAACGGCGAGTCGAGAGTGTGAACACGACAGTGTGAACAGCAGTGAGGAGAGCGCGGTGTCTGCAATGTCGGCGGGACGGTCAGCCCTGCGGATGGGACCCGCGGAGCTGGTTCAGGCGGCGGCCATGGCGCGCCGCTTCTACCTGGAGGGCAAGTCCAAGATCCAGATCGCCGAGGAGTTCGGCGTGAGCCGCTTCAAGGTGGCCCGGGTCCTGGAGACCGCCCTCGAACGCGACCTCGTACGCATCGAGATCCGGGTGCCGGCGGAACTGGACGCGGAGCGCTCCGACGCGCTCCGCGCCCGGTACGGGCTGCGGCACGCCGTCGTGGTGGAGTCGCCCGCCGACGCGAGCGAGGACGCCCCGGACCCGGAGAACCTCGGCGCGGTCGCGGCCGATCTGCTGGGTGAGCTGGTCAACGAGGGCGACGTGCTCGGGCTGGCGTGGGGGCGTTCGACCATCCACATGGCCGCCTCCCTGCACCGGCTGCCCCCCTGCACCGTCGTCCAGCTGACCGGCGTCTACGACGCGGGGACCGCCGAGCGCGGCTCCGTGGAGGCCGTGCGCAGGGCCGCGCAGGTCTCCGGCGGGGACGCGCACCCGATCTACGCCCCGATGCTCCTCCCGGACCCGGCGACCGCGGCCGCGCTGCGCAGCCAGACCGGGATCGCGCGGGCCTTCGAGTACTTCGACAAGGTGACCGTCGCGGCCGTGTCCATCGGCTCCTGGGAGCCGGGGATCTCCACGGTCCACGACATGCTGACCGACGAGGAGCGGGCGCACTACGCCTCGCTCGGTGTCGCCGCCGAGATGTCCGCCCACCTCTTCGACTCGCAGGGCCGGCGGGTCGGCCGGGACCTGGGCGAGCGCTGCATCACCGTCGAGGCCGACCGGCTGCGCCGGATCCCCGAGGTCGTGGCGATCGCGGGCGGCCTGCGCAAGGCCTCCGCGATCGGTGCGGTGCTCCGATCCGGGCTCGTGACCAGCCTCGTCACGGACACGGCCGTCGCCGACTACCTGCTGACCGAGTCCGCTCCGGGGCTGCGGCCGGCGCTGGAGCGGGCCGACCCGGACGACTGACGGGCCGGCGCCGGACCGGGTTCTTCCGGGCCCTCGCGGCGTGCCGCGGAGGTGCTGTGGCGGTGCTGTGGCGGCCCGCGGGACGAATGGTGCCGTAATCGAGACCCTCCGGTGGGGCGCGGGACGGCCTCGCGGGCGCATACTGATTCCGATGACCAAGTCTGCAGTGCCTCGCCGTCATTTGCCGTCAAGCCCGTTCAAGGCTCCCGTGGAACCGCCGTTGCGGCAGTTCGCCGTGGGCGACCGGGTCAGTCACGACGAGCACGGCCTCGGCCGTGTCGTCGGTGTGGAGGAGGGGGTCGCCGTCCTCGTCGACTTCGGTTCGGTCCAAAAACGAGTTCTGAGTCCGTACACCAAGATGTCCGCGCTCTGACGCCGTCGGGCCGTTAGCGGCCGGACCGGATGTTTGGGACGATCGGGGCATGATCCTAGGGAACGTGCCCCGATCGCCGGCGCGTGTGCTGGGAGCCCTGTTCCTGTGCGCCGTACTGACCGCCTCGCTGCTGGGCTGCGGCGGCAGGGGTGCCCCGGCGCCGTCCGCCGCGCGCTCCACCGCCGCGGCCGCTCCCGCCTGGGCGAAGGGGATGCCCACCGTACGGGCCGATGCGCTGCCGCCGCAGGCGCGCGAGGTCCTGGCGCTCATCGACCGGGGCGGGCCGTACGCGTACCGGCAGGACGGGACCGTCTTCGGGAACTTCGAGAAGGCCCTGCCGAAGCAGAAGCGCGGCTACTACCACGAGTTCACGGTACGGACACCGGGCGAGCACGACCGCGGCGCCCGGCGGATCGTGACGGGCCAGGGCGGGGAGTTCTACTACACGGACGACCACTACGAAACCTTCAAGGCGGTTCTCCGATGAGCCTCGACCCGCAGCCGCTCGCCCCGGCTCTGGCCGCCGCCGAGGAGGCCGGCTGGAGCGTCGTACGGCTCGACCTGGACGGCGTACGGAGCAAGGCGGCGCTGATGCGGCGCTGCGCGCGGACCCTGGGGGCGCCGCAGTGGTTCGGCGGGAACTGGGACGCGCTGGCCGACGTGCTGACCGACCTGTCCTGGCTGCCGGACGCCCCCGGACGGCTGCTGGCGGTGACCTCGTGGCGCGGCTACGCCGCCGAGCGGCCGGACGACTGGGACACCCTGCGGGAGGTCCTGGAGGAGGCGGCCGGCTTCTGGCGCGAGCAGGACGGGGCTCCCGCGCTGAAGGTGCTGCTGGCCGGGCCGGCGTCCCCCTAGCCCGGCCGGGCCCCCGTCCGTACACCCGCTGGTGCCCCCGGGCACGCCGACCCCGGTACGGAGGGGAGCCCGTTCCGCACCGGGGTGGCCTGCCGGGCTAGCCCGGCAGGCCCTTCACGTGGTCGATGACCTTGCGGAACTCGCCGCTCGGGGAGAAATCGACGTACTCGGTGTCGGCCAGCGCCACGGGAACGTGCCCGGGCCCCCAGTAGAAGGCGTCTCCCGCCACGTACTCCTCGTCTCCGTCCGCGGTGCGCAGCCTGAGGCGGCCCTTGAGCAGGTATCCCCAGTGGGGGCACTGGCACATGTCGCCCTCCAGCCCCTGGAGCGCCTCGGTCAGGTCCGCACCCTCGGGGAAGCGGAAGAACCCCACGCTGAGGTCCCCGCCGATCTCCTTGACCCGGACCTCCAGTGCGCCGTCCTCGATCTCGACGGGCGTTTCCTCCCGCGTCGTCTTCGCCATGGCTCCTCCTGCCCGGCCGGTGGTTCCCCCTCCTCCCACTGTCCGTCCGCCGGCCCGCTCCCGCCCCGCGGGAGCAGGTCCCGTAGGAAACGACCAGGCGGCCCGTAATGTCCTGGACGATCAGCCCGGGCGGCATAAACGCCAGGCCGTGGGAGAATGAAGTACGTGCGTTTCCTCGGCTGGCTGCCCCGTCGAGGCCGTAGAAAGATCCTTCGATCGACTGGGATGTTCAGCACGTGCGTTTCCTCAATGACCTGAAGCCGCCGTACGACCTGACGTACGACGATGTGTTCATGGTGCCGAGCCGCTCCGCGGTCGGCTCTCGCCAGGGCGTGGACCTCTCTTCGCCCGACGGGACCGGCACCACCATTCCGCTCGTGGTGGCGAATATGACCGCCATCGCGGGCCGACGTATGGCCGAGACCGTCGCCCGCCGCGGTGGAATCGTCGTCATCCCCCAGGACATCCCGATCGAGGTCGTCACCGACGTCATCTCCTGGGTCAAGACCCGCCACCTCGTGCTCGACACCCCGATCACGCTGGCGCCCACCCAGACCGTCGCCGACGCGCTGTCGCTGCTGCCCAAGCGCGCCCACGGCGCCGGCGTCGTCGTCGACGAGGAGAACCGCCCCGTCGGCGTCGTCACCGACCACGACCTCACCGGCGTGGACCGCTTCACCCAGCTCTCCGAGGTCATGTCGAAGGAGCTCCTGCTCATCGACGCCGACATCGACCCCCGCGACGCCTTCAACCAGCTCGACGCGGGCCACCGCAAGCTGGCCCCGGCCGTCGACAAGGACGGCCGCCTGGTCGGCATCCTGACCCGCAAGGGCGCCCTGCGGGCGACGCTGTACACCCCGGCCACCGACGCCGACGGCAAGCTGCGCATCGCGGCGGCCGTCGGCATCAACGGCGACTTCGTCGGCAAGGCCAAGCAGCTGCTCGACGCCGGCGTGGACACGCTCGTCATCGACACGGCCCACGGCCACCAGGAGTCGATGATCAGCGCGATCAAGGCCGTGCGCGCGCTGGACCCGCAGGTCCCGATCGTGGCCGGCAACATCGTCGCCGCCGAGGGCGTCAAGGACCTCATCGACGCCGGCGCCGACATCATCAAGGTCGGTGTGGGCCCCGGCGCCATGTGCACCACCCGCATGATGACCGGCGTGGGCCGCCCGCAGTTCTCCGCGGTGCTGGAGTGCGCGGCCGAGGCCAAGAAGTACGGCAAGCACGTGTGGGCCGACGGCGGCGTCCGCCACCCGCGCGACGTGGCCATGGCGCTGGCCGCCGGCGCCTCGAACGTCATGATCGGCTCCTGGTTCGCCGGTACGTACGAGTCCCCGGGCGACCTCCAGCAGTCGGCCGAGGGCCGCCTGTACAAGGAGTCCTTCGGCATGGCCTCGGCGCGCGCCGTGCGCAACCGCACGTCGGAGGAGTCGGCCTACGACCGCGCCCGCAAGGCGCTGTTCGAGGAGGGCATCTCCACCTCGCGGATGTTCCTCGACCCGGCCCGCCCGGGCGTCGAGGACCTGATCGACTCGATCATCGCGGGCGTCCGCTCCTCCTGCACGTACGCCGGTGCCGGCTCGCTGGCCGAGTTCGAGGAGAAGGCCGTCGTCGGCATCCAGTCCGCGGCGGGCTACGCCGAGGGCAAGCCGCTGCACGCCAGCTGGAGCTAGTCCGTCCGCCCGTGGCCCCCGCCCCGCCCTCCCGGGCGCGGCGGGGGCCACGCGCACACCCCCGGGCGCAGCGGTGCGGGCGGCGGCCCGCCCGCTTCAACGGGCGGCGCGTCAGAAGGGGAGCACGCCCGCGCGGTACTTCGGGATCCGCACCGTGACCTTCATGCCGGCGCCCACACCCGTCTCGACGACCAGGCCGTAGGCGTCCCCGTACACCTGCCGCATCCGCTCGTCCACATTGGGCAGCCCGATCCCCGACGCGGAGCCCGCCCGCTCCCCGGCCAGGATCCGCCGCAGCCGCGCCGGGTCCATCCCCACGCCGTTGTCCTCGATCGTCAGGACCGCCTCCGCGCCCGCGTCCCGCGCCGCGATCGTGATCCGGCACTCCTCGGTCGAGTCCTCCACCCCGTGCTTGACGGCGTTCTCCACCAGCGGCTGCAGGCACAGGAACGGCAGCGCCACCGGCAGCACCTCCGGCGCCACCTGCAGCGTCACCTTCAGCCGGTCCCCGAAGCGGGCGCCGGCGAGGGCCAGATACTGCTCGATGGAACGCAACTCGTCGGCCAGAGTGGTGAATTCGCCGTGCCTGCGGAAGGAGTAGCGGGTGAAGTCCGCGAACTCCAGCAGCAGCTCCCGCGCCCGCTCCGGATCGGTCCGCACGAACGAGGCGATCGCCGCCAGGGAGTTGAAGATGAAGTGCGGGGAGATCTGGGCCCGCAGCGCCTTGATCTCCGCCTCCATCAGCCGGGTGCGGGCCCGGTCCAGCTCCGACAGCTCCAGCTGTACGGAGACCCACCGCGCCACCTCCGTCGCGGCCCGCACCAGCACCGCCGACTCCCGCGACCCGTACGCGACCAGCGCCCCCAGCACCCCGTCCTCACCGGTCAGCGGCGCGAACACCGCCCACTTCAGCGGGCATCCGGGACGCGGGCATTCCGTGCGCACGCTCTGGCTGCGCCCCGACTCCAGCATCACCGCCACCCGGGCCATCGCCCGCCGCTGGTGGTGGTCGGCGCCCGGCCCGTCCCAGGCCAGCACCGCTTCCCGGTCCGTCAGGCACAGCGCCTCCGTCCCCAGCAGCGAACGCAGCCGCCGCGCCGCCTTGCGAGCGGCGTCCTCGGTCAGGCCCGCCCGCAGCGGGGGAGCGGCCAGCGAAGCGGTGTGCAGGGTGTGGAAGGTGGCCCGCTCGACCGGCGTGCCCAGGTCCAGCCCCGCCGCCCGCTCCCCGCGCCGGGCCTGCCACCGGCCCCCGGCCCAGCCCAGCCCCAGCAGCAGGGCCGCACCCGCCGCCTCCAGCAGCACCAGCGCCCCCGTCACCACGCGCCCCCCGCCGCACGCTCCCCGGTCACGTCCTCGGGCAGGTGCAGCCGCGCCAGCGCCGCCGCCGTCCCGGCCGGGACCCGGGACCGGGTGGCCAGCGACACCAGCACCATCGTCAGGAACCCCAGCGGCACCGACCACACCGCCGGCCAGGCCAGCAGCGCGTGCGCCCACCCCCGGGGGGCCAGCCCGACCCGCGTCGCCAGCACCGCCCCGAGCGCGGCCCCGCCACCCGTGAGCAGCCCCGCCACCGCACCCGGCGGGGTCAGACCCCGCCACCAGATCCCGAGCACCAGCAGCGGGCAGAACGAGGACGCCGACACCGCGAAGGCCAGCCCGACCGCGTCCGCGACCGGCACCCGGGTGGCCACCACCCCGCACGCCAGCGGCACCGCCATCGCCACCACCACCGCCAGGCGGAAACTGCCCACCCCCCGCCGGGGCAGCACGTCCTGGTGCAGCACCCCCGCCACCGCCATCGTCAGCCCCGAGGCCGTCGACAGGAACGCCGCGAAGGCCCCGCCGGCCAGCAGCGCCCCCAGCAGCTCCCCGAGCAGTCCGCCCAGCATCCGTTCCGGCAGCACCAGCACCGCCGCGTCCGCGTTGCCGGTCAGCGCCAGCTCGGGCGCGTAGATCCGGCCGAGCGCCCCGTACACCTGCGGCAGCAGGTAGAAGACCCCGAGCAGTCCGAGCACCACCAGGGTGGTGCGGCGGGCCGCCCGGCCGTCGGGGCTGGTGTAGAAGCGCACCGCGACGTGCGGCAGGCCCATCGTGCCGAGGAACGTGGCCAGGATCAGCCCGTACGTGGCGTACAGCCGGTGCTCGCGCCCGCCCCCGGACAGCGGCTTCGACCAGCCGGGCGAGTCCGGGACCCGGCCCGCGCGGGACTCCGGGACGGGGGTCCCCGGGGTGAACTCCAGCCGGGTGCGCGCCCCCACCGCGTGCCGGCCCGGCGTCAGGGTCAGCCGGGTGCCCGCGTGGGACCGCCCGTCCACCCGGCCCGTCACCGTCAGCGTGAGCGGGGTGTCCACCGACAGCCGGACGTCCTGCCCCACGGTCACGGCGGTGTGCTCGCGGAACACCGCCGGGGCGTCGAAGGAGGCGCGCGGCGCGCCGTCCCCCGCCCATGCGGCCAGCAGGAAGAAGGCGGGCACCAGCAGGGCGCACAGCTTGAGCCAGTACTGGAACGCCTGGACGAAGGTGATGCTGCGCATGCCGCCCGCGGCGACGGCCGCCGTGACCACGAAGGCGACCACGACCCCGCCCGCCCAGTCAGGGGCCCCGGTGAGCACGGTCAGGGTCAGCCCGGCCCCCTGGAGCTGGGGCAGCAGGTACAGCCAGCCCACCCCGAGCACGAACCCGACCGCGATCCGGCGCACCGCCCGCGACTGGAGCCGGGCCTCCGCGAAGTCGGGCAGCGTGTACGCCCCCGAACGCCGCAGCGGGGCCGCGACCAGCACGAGCAGCACCAGGTACCCGGCCGTGTAGCCGACGGGGTACCAGAGCATCTCCGGCCCCTGGAGCAGCACCAGCCCGGCGACGCCGAGGAAGGAGGCGGCGGAGAGGTACTCCCCGCTGATGGCCGCCGCGTTCAGCCGGGGGCCCACGGTGCGGGAGGCCACGTAGAAGTCGGAGGTGGTCCGGGATATGCGCAGTCCCAGCGCGCCGACCAGCACCGTCACCAGGACGACGACGGTGACCGCGGTCAGCGCGTACGTCTGGTTCACCGGAGTCCTTCGACGGGGGAGGGGATCCTCGGAGTCTACGCAGCGCCTCCGGCGGCACAACAGGCCCGCTCCGGCAGGCGCCCCGGGCCGGTCCGCCGGGCGCCGCGGCGCCCGTCAGAGGGCCGGGTCGCGGTGCTCCGCGCAGTCGCGCAGGGCGATCTCCAGCTCCACGTACGACTCCTCCGCGCGCCGGAAGGCGAGGGTCAGGGCCGCCTCCGCGCGCGGCGGCAGCCGGCAGCGGGTGCCCTCCTGCGCCTCGTACAGGACGTCGGCCCAGCGGGCGGCGGCGCTGCGCAGCCGGGCCAGCAGCTCCTCGGCCTCGGCGGGGCCCGAGGGCGGGGTGCGGGGGAGTCCGCTCAGCGCGTCCAACAGCGCCTCGATCTCGGACATGTCGCTCCTCCCGGGCCGGATGGTCCACGATAGGCGCGGCCGGTCCCGGCGAGGGGGCCGCCGGGCGTGCCCCTGCGGCCGACGGGCCCGGCGGATCGCCGTACGCCCGTCCCGGTGCGACGAACGGCTCGCCGGTACGCCGGGCGGTCGTCCGGGCTGCGGGCCGTGCTCAGCCGGTGGCCTGCCGCATCAGCAGGTCCCGGAGCTGGCGTGCGTGGCGGCGGCTGACCTGGAGTTCCGCCGCGCCCACGCGGACGCTGGTGGCGCCCGCGTCCAGGCGGAGCTCGTCGATCCGGCCCAGCGCCACCAGATGCCGCCGGTGGATCCGTACGAAGCCCCGGGCCGCCCAGCGCTCCTCCAGCGTCGACAGCGGGATCCGCACGAGGTGGCTGCCCTCCTCGGTGTGCAGCCGGGCGTAGTCCCCCTGGGCCTCCACGTACGCGATGTCGGCGATCGCCACGAACCGGGTGACCCCGCCCAGTTCGACGGCGATCTGCTCCGGCGCCCGGTCGGCGACGGCCGCCCCGGAAGCCGGGCGGCGCGGCGCCGGCGCGGCGGCCCGCTCCGGCTCCCGCTCGGGCCCGGCCAGCAGCGCGCGGGCCCGCCGGACCGCCTCCGCCAGCCGCTCCGGCCGCACCGGCTTGAGCACGTAGTCCACGGCCTTGAGGTCGAAGGCCTGCACGGCGAACCCCTCGTGCGCGGTGACGAACACGATCAGCGGCGGCCGGGCGAAGCCGGCCAGCAGCCGGGCGATGTCCAGCCCGGTCAGCCCGGCCATCTGGATGTCCAGGAAGACCACGTCGATGGCGTCGGGCCCGTCCGGGCCGCTCTCCAGCGCCCGGGTGATCCGGCGCAGCGCCCCGGTGGCGTCCGAGGCGCCCTCCGCGCTCCGCACCCGGGGGTCGGAGCGCAGCAGGTAGAGGAGTTCCTCCAGGAGCGGCTTCTCGTCGTCGACGGCCAGTACGCGCAGCATGGGCCGAGTCTAGGGAAGGCCCGCGGGCGGGCCAATCGGGTGCGCGGCCCCCGCCCGGGGGGAAGGGGCGGGGGCCGCGCGGTTCCGGGCGGGGGTCACGGGGCGGTGATGAGCCCGCCGTCGGGGGCGACGGCGTACCAGGTGCCGCCGGCGCCCTGGCCGTTGGTGTCGCCCGCCTCGGTGTCCTTGGCGAAGCGGTACGCGGGCCGGCCCGCCACCGTCAGCTGCTTGCCGCCGTCCTTGCGGACGACCTCTCCCAGCAGCGCCGGGTCCATCCCGGAGGCGGCGGTGACGTCGCCCGCCGCGACCACCGGCCAGGCCTTCGCGCAGTCCCCGTCGCAGTTCGATGCGGGCGGCTCGGCGGTGTCCTTGTCGAGCCGGCACAGGGTGTTCAGGCGCGGATTCCATGAGGGTGATCAGGCGACGTTCGGTGGTCGGCCGGAGTCTTGCTCGGAGCCTGTGATGGGTGGATCTCTGTGAGGGAGAATGTCGGCATGACGACTTGAAGAGCACCGGCCGGGCGGCAGAATTGGCGAAAGGTCGGGAGCTGGGACACGATTCCCGACGGCGATCGACGCGTCTGCGCCGTCTGCGGAACGCCCGTCTGTTCGTACCAGCGTCGCTTCCATCCGCGAGAGTCCTCGATGTTCGAGCGGTGCATCGGACTCGCCTGGTGTTCCACTTGCCGGATCTACTCCGGCAACATGGTGCACGTCCCGCGGAAGCGAGTTCTGGTCGACCTCCTCGCGTCTCTTCCTCCTGAGCAGCGGGAACGGCTTCTGCGTTCGGAGACGCGACTGATCGAGTTCCTGGACCGTCAGGCCCGAGGTGCCAGAGGCTAAGGGCGGCGGCTGGCCGCAAACAGGAGGAGCGCGGACGGGGGCGGCTCCGGTCGGTCCGGTTTCGTCGGAGCCGCCGTTCGTGCCGCAGGCGGTCGCCGCCAGGGTGACGGCGGCCGCGACGGCGGCCAGGGACGTTCCGCGCTTGATGCCCATGGTGTCCTCTCCCACTGTGTCCGCCGGGGCCGGGGCCGTGGCCCGGTCCGGTGCGTCGCGCCGCCCCGGCTGCTCGTCGGGGACACGGCGCCACGGGCGGGCCCCGTTCAGCGGGAGCGGTATGGCGTGTTTCACTCACCCCCCGTCGAACCCGGCCCGCCGCAGGGCCGTGACCACAGCGAGGCCGAGGACCTGGTGTCCGGCGTCGTTGGGGTGCAGGCCGTCCGCGAGGTGCTCGGGTCCGAGGACGTCGCGGCCCGGCAGCAGGGCGAGCCGGCCGTCCCCGGCGGCGATCCGGTCCCGGACGGCGCGCTCCATCGCGTCCCGCAGGGCGCCCAGGGTGGCGCCGAGGCGGTTGGGGGCGCGTTCGGCGTCGGGGCGCAGCACGGGGGACAGGAGCAGCAGGGGGGTGCGCGGGTGGCCCTGGCGGACCAGGTCGAGGAACACGCGCGTGGTCTCGTACAGCAGCGGGGCCGTGTACGGGACCCGGGTCCAGCAGTTGGTGCCGAAGGCGAGGGTGAGGACGTCGGCCGGGA
This sequence comes from Streptomyces sp. NPDC048352, assembly GCF_040651895.1. Lineage (NCBI taxonomy): Bacteria > Bacillati > Actinomycetota > Actinomycetes > Kitasatosporales > Streptomycetaceae > Streptomyces > Streptomyces sp. NPDC048352. Next base: position 79,693 of record NZ_JBEZKZ010000015.1, on the reverse strand, counting down.
GGGCGGAGAGCTGTTCGGCGGTGGCGAGCTCCCCGCGCGCGCCGCCCGCGTAGCCGAGGTTCACGGTGTCCCAGCCCAGGGTCCGGCCGGCGACGGCGGGCCAGCCGTGGGCGGGGCGGGTGGACCACCAGCCCTCGGTGATGGAGTCCCCGTGCACCACCCAGCGGGGAGCCTCGGGGGCGGGTGCGAGGTCGCCGCCGACCCCGCGCAGCCCGAGGACCAGCGGGGACTGCCCCTCGGGCGGGTACAGCGTGAAGGGCGCCTGCTGCCGGGGCAGTTCGAGGCGTACGACGGACTCCGCGGCCGGCTCGGTGAAGACCTCGGCGAGCAGCCCGTACCGGTTCCACAGGGCGAAGCCGTGCGCGAGGTCGTGCAGCGCGTCGGTGGGCCCGGGCACGGTGGCCCGGTAGCGGATCTCCACGGCGTGCGCCGTCCGGGTGGTGAACTCCAGCCGCACCCCGATGGGCAGGGTGGCCCGCTCGCCGGTGTCCCAGGGCAGCCGCATGGTGTCGGCCGGGTCGGCGCGCACCGGCCGGCCCTCGTCCAGCCAGGCGACCCCGCGCAGGAAGGGTCCGGGATCCTGCCAGCGCCCGTCGGGGCCCAGGGGTGGTCTCACTGTGCTTCTCCGATCCTCGGGTGCGGGAACCGCACGCCGCTCCCGCCGTCCATGAACGGCGTCTGCCCCGTCACGTACGAGGACAGCGGCGCGGCGGGGAAACAGGGCGGCCCCGGTGCCGGCGGGGCCGCGGCACGGAGATCCCGTAGAGCCCGTCCAGGTCCATGGCGGCACGCTGCGGCAGATCTGACGAGGTGTCAAGGACAGGCCTCCGGGGAGGCCCGTGCAGCGATCGATCATCCGTGCGCAACAAACGTCCATGGTGAGCGGATCCGCGCAACGATCGTCCGCCAATGTGCAAGGATGGTGCATTACGGGCGGTATCACTCAGCTCGTAGGCTCACCCCCTGTACGTGGAGTGGCGCCGACCGCCTGCTCGGCGGTCCCCCATGCCCAGACGGGCCCACACCCGTCTGCCAACTGCTCCGGACCGCTGCGGTCGACGCCTGACCCGTCCCCATCCGCAGTGTCAAAGGAGTCCCCTCGTGCTCGATCAGGGCCAGGCACCCCCGCTCTCCCCGGAGACGCGCAAGCCCGTGAACCCGCTCATGCGGCGCAAGCCCGTCGAGCGGCTCGTCGCCGAGGGCGGCCAGGGCGAGGGCGGCTCGCTGCGCCGCTCGCTCACCATGTGGCAGCTGACCATGATCAGCATCGGCGCCACCCTGGGCACCGGCATCTTCGTCGTCCTCGGCACCGCCGCCCCCAAGGCCGGCCCCGCCGTGACGATCTCCTTCGTGATCGCGGGCCTGACCGCCCTGTTCTCGGCCCTCTCCTACGCCGAGCTGGCGGGCTCCGTCCCCGTGTCCGGCTCCTCGTACTCGTACTCGTACGCCACCATGGGCGAGCTCATAGCCTGGATCTGCGGCTGGTGCCTGGTCCTGGAGTACGCGGTCTCCGTCGCGGCCGTCGCCGTCGGCTGGGGCCAGTACCTCAACGAGTTCCTCGACGGGACCATCGGCGTCACCGTCCCCGAGTCGGTCTCCGCACCGCTGGGCGAGGGCGGGTTCATCAACCTGCCGGCCCTGGTCGTCGTCCTGCTCTCGATGGTCTTCCTGATGCGCGGCGCCAAGGAGAGCGCCACCGTCAACTCGGTCATGGTCGCGGTGAAGATCGTGACCCTGCTGCTCTTCATCGGCATCGGCGTCATGGGCATCAAGGCGGGCAACTACACCCCCCTCGCCCCGCTGGGCATGAGCGGCATCGCCGCCGGCGCCTCCACCCTCTTCTTCTCCTACATCGGCTTCGACGCCGCCTCCACCGCCGGTGAGGAGGCCAAGGACCCGAAGAAGGACCTGCCGCGCGCGATCATGCTGTCGCTGGCCATCGTCACCGTCCTCTACGTCCTCGTCGCCTTCGTCGCCGTCGGCGCCATGCCGTGGCAGGACTTCGAGGGCACCGAGGCCGCGCTCGCCCAGATCATGACCGACGTCACCGGCACCACCGTCTGGGGCGTCGTCCTCGCCGCCGGCGCCATCGTCGCGATCTTCTCCGTCGTCTTCGCCGTCCTCTACGGACAGACCCGCATCCTCTTCGCGATGTCCCGCGACGGCCTCGTCCCCAAGGTCTTCGCCAAGGTCGACGAGAAGACCGGCGCCCCCCGCGCCAACGTGGTGATCGTCTCCCTGTTCTGCGGCGTCCTCGCGGCCTTCATCCCGCTGGGCAAGCTCGCCGACGCCACCAGCATCGGCACCCTCTTCGCCTTCGGCCTGGTCAACGTCGCCGTCATCATCCTGCGCCGGTCCCGCCCCGACATGCCGCGCACCTTCAAGGTGGCGCTGTTCCCCGTCACCCCGATCCTGGGCGCCCTCGCCTGCGGCTACATGATGTTCGAGCTCGATACCGCCACGTGGATGGTCTTCGGTGGCTGGATGATCGTGGGCCTCGTGTTCTACTTCCTGTACGGCATCCGCCGCTCCCGACTGGCCACGGAAGAAGTGGCCACAGCAGAGAAGTGATCCGCCCGCAGTGCGACTGAACGATCTCGACGAACGCATCGTGCACGCCCTCGCCGAGGACGCCCGCCGCTCCTACGCGGACATCGGCTCCGAGGTCGGCCTCTCCGCACCCGCCGTCAAGCGGCGCGTGGACCGGCTGCGCGCCGAAGGCGCCATCACCGGGTTCACCGTCCGCGTCGACCCGGCCGCGATGGGCTGGGAGACCGAGGGCTTCATCGAGATCTACTGCCGCCACAACACCTCGCCGGACGACATCCGGCGGGGGCTGGAGCGGTACCCCGAGGTGGTGTCCGCGTCGACCGTCACCGGCGACGCGGACGCCCTCGTCCAGGTCTTCGCCTCCGACATGAGGCACTTCGAGCGCGTCCTGGAGCGCATCGCCGGCGAGCCCTTCGTGGAGCGCACGAAGTCCGTGCTCGTCCTGTCCCCGCTGCTGCGGCGCTTCACGTCGGGCGCGCCCGCCTGAGCGGGCCTGACCAGGCCGGCCCGGCCGGGGCCTGACCGGGGCCTGACCGGGCGTCTCGAAGGGCGTGCCGGAGGGCCTGTCACAGCGGCGTGCCAGGATCGGCGCATGAAGATCCAGATCCCGCTGCCGGCCGACCCGCGGACCTCGACCGTCTACCCGGACTGGGCCCGCGCCCACGACCCGGGAGCCGCGGCCGCCGCCCTCGCCCTGTTCGGCGAGGTCCTCGGTTCGATCCACCAGGCCTACGAGAAGCCCGGCCGGTTCGTGGACGGGCTGGAGCGGCGGGTACGGGAGCTGGATCCTGCCCACCTGCCCTGGTTCTGGGACACCGTCGGCCACCGGCTCATCGGCTGGCACCTGCGCTCCGCCGCCCGCGCCCACACCCTGGCCCGCACGGCCGAGCGCACCCACCGCCTCCCCGTGGACCCCGACTGGCACCGGGCCAACGTGCTGCTGTTCGCCCGCGCCGGCGCCCTGCCCGCGACCGGCCTCAGCGGGCACCAGGCCTGGCTCGCCGGCGCCCTGGAGCCCGGCGCGGCGCACGAGGAGTACGTACGCGTCCTGGGCGCCTGGGCCGCCTCGCCCGGTGAGCTCCCCGCCGACCTGGCCCGCCGCGTCCGGCTCTCCGCCCGCGCCGCCGGCCTGGACACCGCCGAGGAGGCCCGCGTACTGGGCCTCGTACTCGGCGCGGCGCGGGGCAAGATGGTCCCCGACCGGCTGCTGGACGCCGCCGCGCCCCTGCTGCGCGCCCACCCCCCGGCGCCGGACGTCGCGGTCCGGCTCCTCGACCTGTTCCCCGAGAGCCGCGGCGACGCCTCCTCCTGGCTGCGCCTGCTCCTCGGCTGCGGCGCGGCCGACGCCGCCGCGGCCGGGCGGATCGTCCCCGAGGGCGGCCTCACCGAGTGGTTCTCCCGGTACGCGGGCCGCTACGCCCACGGCCGCAGCGGCAGCGGCCTCGTGCGCCAGCCCATGCCCGCCGAGCTGTTCGAGCTGCTCGCCCTCTTCGCCCCCCGGCTGCGCGCCTGCGACTCCCCGCTGCGGCTGCACGAGGACCGCCACCGCCACCGGGGGCTGGACGCCGACCTCCTCGACGCCTGCCTCGCCGAGGGCATCGCCGTCGAGGACCCCGGTGTCGCCGTCGAGCTGGTGTTCCGGGACGGCCGCTCGCGGCGCGACCTCAAGGCCCTGGCCGCCGACCCGGTCTTCGGGCCCCGCCTGGAGGGCACCGTCCACTCCGGCCTGCGCGGCTCCGGCAGCGCCATCACCCGCCTCCCGCGCAACGCGGGCATCACCGCCGAGGTGCACGGCCGCGTCGAGAGCCTGCTCGGCGCCCTGCGCGGCGGCGGCCTCGCCGCGGCCGACGAGGCCGTCGAGGAGCTCCGCACCCTCCTGGACCGCCCCACGGCCCGCGCCCTGGACGGCCTCGACGAGGCCCTCGCCGCCCCGGACCTGACCGGTCCGCTCGGCCGCGCCCTGCGCGCCGGACTGCCCGAGGAGTACGGCTGGCCCGCCCTCGACGAGGCCGTCGCCGCCCTCGGCGGCCCCGCCGGGGTCACGGGGGTGACCTGCACCTGGCCCGTCCTGACCGTCTACGGGCCCGACCGGGCCGTCGCCGTCGACCACGCGGGCCCGCGCGCCTCCTGCACCTTCCGCCTCCCCGGCGAAGCGACGGCGCACACCGTCCACTACGCCGGCGGCGCCTTCCTGGTCGGCTTCGGCACCACGCCCAAGGCCTCCTTCGGCGACCGCGCCTTCTGGGCCGACCGGCCGGAGGACGTCTTCACCCCCGAGCGGCAGCTCGGCCTGCGCCGCTACGGCGGGATGATCCAGGGCGGCCTCGGCTACCAGTTCGAGACCCCGGACGGCGGACGGCTGGAGGAAGGCCGGGTGCTGCGCCCGGGCGACCGCGACGGCATCGGCTCCCACGACGTCCAGATGAGCGACGGCGAGCACTTCTGGTCCACCGGCGTCCACGACCCCTGGCGCACCTGGACCCGCGTCGACCCCGCCACCGGAGCGGCCGGCCCCGGCCACGACGCGCCGCCCTTCCACACCGCCGCCCCGCTCCCGCCCGGCACCGAGCACTTCGGGGACCTCCAGACCCTCGCCGCCCTCCCCGACGGCGCCCCGGCCTCCCCGCTCGGCCAGGACGGCCCGCTCGTCGGCTTCCGCGTCCTGCACCGCACCCCGTACCCGGGCCCCTCGCCCACCGCGTTCGTCCTGGAGGGCGTCGACGGCCGCACGGCCTCCTACCGCAGCCACCGCTGGGGCCGCCGGCCCTGGGCCGTGATCCGCATGCCCCACGGCGGTGAGGACGCGGTGCTCGTCGGCCAGGAGGCCGTCCGCTGCCACGCCGCCGAGGACAACTCCCTCCTCTGGCAGGTGCACGGCTTCCCCGGCTCCGACCGCCGCCGCACCCCCGGCTTCGGAGAAGCCGCGGGCCCGTTCCCGCCGCCCGCCTTCTGGCACTTCCTCACCCCGCGCTGCGACACCTCCTCCAAGGCCCTGCGCCGCGTGGACGACACCGCCGTACGGGCCCTGCTCGACGCCGCCCTCGCGGGCGACCCGGCCCCCGCCCTGCCCGGCCGCCTCGAACCCCGCATCGCCGACGGCGTCGGCCGGGCCGCCCGGCTCGCCGCCGACGTCCTGCGCCGGCTGCGCGAGCTGGCCCGGCGGGTGGCCGTCATGCGGGCCGCCCCGGTCGTCTCCCTGTGCACCGAGGTACCCGACTCCGTCCTCGCCCCCGCCCTGTACCAGCTGGTGCCCCACCGCAGCCGCCGCTACGACGAGCCGGCGCCCGCCCCGCAGCCCGCGCTGCTGACCGCCGTCGCCGCCGACGGGCGCCACCTGCGCGGCGAGATCGGCGACGAGGCCCGCGTCCTGGCCCGCCCCGCCGCCCCCGAGACCTGGGAGCCGCTGGTCGGCGGGATCGGAGCCGTCGCCTGGCGGGCCGCCGTCGCGACCACCCCGGACCAGGACCGCACGGCACTGGCCGCGCTGCTGCGGACCTGGAGCGGGCAGCCCTTCGCCGAGCGGGGCGGCGCCTGGCGCACCGGCCGGGCCCGCGAGGACGCGCTGGCCGGCTGCCGCGCCGCCGGGCGGACCCTGACGTCCGGCGCCGTCCGCGACGGCCTGGCCTGGTTCCTCCAGCGGGCCGGCGATCCCGCCCCGGAAGGCGCGGAGGACTGTGCCACCACCGTCGTCGAGGACGACGACACCGTACGCCTGCCCCGGCTGCTGGACCTGCTCGCCGAGCGGGGCCCGCTGGAGGTGCCGCCGGCCGCGGTGGAGGCGTTCGCCCGGCTGACCGGCGTACGCGGCCCGGTCGCGCGGCTGGTCCTCGCGGGCTTCCCCGGCCGCGACCACCACGGCGAGCACCTCAAGCTGCTGGCGTCCGCCCCCTACAAGGCGAACAAGTCACTCGCGGAGCAGTACGACGCCCTCTGCCGCCGCCTCGGCGACGCCGGACGGCGCGCGGTCCTCGCGGCCGGCCTGCCGCAGGACCCCGCCGGCCTGTGGCAGCCCGGCGGGGCCACGGCGGCGGCCGAGCGGATGGCCGCCGTGTGGACCGGGCTCCTCGGCGCCGAGGAACCCGCGGACGAGGAGCTGGCGGCCGCCCTGGAGGCCGAACTGGGCCTGCCCGACAGCTGGGCGCGGGCCCTGCCCGCCGGGCACGCGCCCGCCGACGCGCCCTTCGGCCAGGGCGGCCTGCTGCTCGTCGGCAGCCGGACGGGCGGGATCCACCTCCACCACGCCGGCCCCGACGGCAGCGCCGGGGAGTGGGTGGACTCCCGGTGGCCCGCGCACCGGCAGGCCGCGTCCGTGATCGCCTGGGCGCTGACCGAGCGGCCCGTCGGGGATCCGGCGGCCCGGGGCGCGCTGGCCCTGTACGGAAGGCTGCGGGCCCAGCTGGACGGTCCCGGCGCGCTCCTCCCGCTGGGCGGCTTCTTCCAGGAGCTGGTCGCGATCGCGGAGGCCGACCCGGAGTTCATCCCGTACGAGGGGACCGTCCTGCCCTGCCCGCAGCCGCTGTGGGAGGGGGCCGCCGGGACCTCCGCGGTCCGTGACGACGGGCTGTTCGTGGTGGCGGTGCCCAGCGGGGACGTCTTCCTGCGGACGGCCGCCCTCACCGACCCGGAGCGGATGGAGCGGGCCGAGCGGGTGGCCGGCGCGGTGCGCCAAGGCCACCTGCTGACGGTCCTGCGCCGGCACCGGGACCTCCTCGACGGCCTCGGCAGCCTCGCCGCCCGCGCCGCCGCCACCCCGGTCCCGGAGGGCGGCTACGAGGCCGACCCGGCGCTGAGCGCCCCCGACCTGGTCGCGGAGGCCGCCGGAACCCTCGGGGTCGGGGCCGACGCCGCCGCCTTGTACCTCCAGCTGCTGGCGCTCGCCCGCCCGACGGACCGCGCCGTCCGCCGCTGGAACGGCTGGACGGCGGCCCGCCACAAGGCGGCTCAGGCGGAGCTGGCGGCCTGCGGCGCCGTGGAGAGCGGCAAGCGGGCCCGCGCGGGGCGCACGCTGTTCATCCCGGGCCAGTGGATGGAGTTCAAGGCTCCGCACCTGCCGGTGGAGCAGGCCAAACTGGCCGCGCACCTGGCGTCCGCCTCCGGTACGACGCTCCACGCGCCGCTGCTGCGACTACTGGCGCCGCGGCCCCCGCACGAGCTGTTCGCCCGCGCCTGGGCGGCGGCCCGCTCGTAGGCCGGCTCGTGGTGGTCACACGGTGACGGGGCGGGCGCTCGGGGCCAGCATGGCCCGGCGCTCCTCCTCCGTCAGCCCGCCCCAGACGCCGAAGGGCTCGCGGGTGCGCAGCGCGTGCTCCAGGCAGGCCGCGCGGACGGGGCAGCCGGCGCAGACCTGCTTCGCCGCCCGGTCCCGGTCGTCGCGTTCCTCCCCCCGCTCCCCGGCGGGGTGGAAGAACCGGCTGGGCCCGAGCGCCCGGCAGGCGGCCCGGGACTGCCACTGCCAGTGGTGGAGGGCCGGGCCGGGCAGGCGTGAGAGGTCGGTCATGGTGAGTCCTTTCCGTTGCCTCGTAGCGCATCTGACCGCTCGGCGCGCACTGAAACACGGAACCGCCACGCGGGCGGGAACCGGGAGCGCGGTGGCGGGCCGGACGACCGCTGATCTGCCGCGTGTTCATCGCCACGGACGTCCGCCCGCTGCCCGCGCTCCCGTTCCGCCGACGCTACGGGCAACTCCGGCGGTACTCAATGAACCCCGTGTTAAAGCGTGTTACGGATGATCGTTTTCCTGCGCCGTCCAGCCCGGCGGCCGCATCCGCTCCCCGGCCATCGCCACGAGCGGGCCCTCGTGCCGGAGGGACGGCCTCCGGCGCGGGTTCGGCCCGTACCGCCCGGCCGTCCAGCTGGACGCCGGGGATGCGCAGCACCGTCTCCCAGTGCTGGACGGCGCCCCGCACGCTACGCCCCGGCGGGCGCCCGCCGCGCGCCGCGCCCGGGCCCGCCCAGGGCGCCCCTCGCGCCGCCCGCGCAACGAATCGCCGTGCACCCCGCAGAACGCGCAACGAATCGATGCGCCCAGCGCAACGCTCACGGCTTGTCCGGATCGAACGCCCGAACGTACCGTTTTACGACCCCCCGCCCCACCTGTCACAGAGGTACGCCCATGCCCCCGCTGCGCACCGCACTCCTCCAGAGCTCCGGACGGCTCGGCGACACCGCCGAGAACCTGAAGCGGCTCGACGAGGCCGCGGCGCGCGCCGCACAGGGCGGGGCCGGGCTCCTCGTGACCTCGGAGATGTTCCTGACCGGGTACGCGCTGGACCTCCAGGACGTACCGGGGTTCGCCGAACCGGCCGACGGCGAGTCCGCCCACGCCGTCGCCGGCATCGCCCGCCGCCACGGGATCGCCGTCCTGTACGGCTACCCCGAGCGCGACGGCGAGACCGTCTACAACTCGGCGCAGCTGGTCGGCCCCGACGGCTCGCGGCTGGCGAACTACCGCAAGACCCACCTGTTCGGCTGCTTCGAGCAGGACGCCTTCACCCCCGGCGACGCCCCCGTCGTCCAGGCGGACCTGAACGGCCTCCGCGTCGGCATCATGATCTGCTACGACGTGGAGTTCCCGGAGAACGTACGGGCCCACGCGCTCGCCGGGACCGACCTCCTCCTGGTCCCGACCGCGCAGATGCACCCCTTCCAGTTCGTCGCCGAACAGCTCGTGCCCGTACGGGCCTTCGAGAACCAGATGTACATCGCGTACGTCAACCGGACCGGCCCCGAGGGCGCGTTCGAGTTCGTCGGCCTCAGCTGCCTCGCCAGTCCCGACGGTGTCACCCGCACCCGTGCCGGCCGCGGCGAGGAGATGGTCTACGGGGAGGTCGACGCCGAGCTGCTGGCCGCCTCGCGCGAGACCAACCCGTACCTGCGCGACCGCCGCCCGGGGCTCTACGCCTCCCTCGTCTAAGCCCCCCGCTCCGCCCTCCCCGCCCCGCCTGCTCTGCCGCAAGGAGACGTACCCCCATGACGTCCACGGTGCCCACCACCGCCGTCCCGCACAGCGACGGTCAGCCCCCGATCACCATGTTCGGGCCGGACTTCCCGTACGCCTACGACGACTTCCTCGCCCACCCGGCGGGCCTGGGCCAGATACCGGCGACCGAGCACGGCACCGAGGTCGCCGTCATCGGCGGCGGCCTGTCCGGCATCATCTCCGCCTACGAGCTGATGAAGATGGGCCTCAAGCCCGTCGTGTACGAGGCCGACCAGATCGGCGGCCGGCTGCGCACGGTCGGCTTCGAGGGCGCCGGTACCGAGGGCCTGACCGCGGAGATGGGCGCCATGCGCTTCCCGCCGTCCTCCACCGCGCTCCAGCACTACATCGACCTGGTGGGCCTGCAGACCCAGCCCTTCCCGAACCCGCTGGCCGAGGCCACCCCCTCCACGGTCGTGGACCTCAAGGGCGAGACCCACTACGCCGAGACCATCGCCGACCTCCCGCAGGTCTACCGCGACGTCGCCGCCGCGTGGAACGCCTGCCTCGACGAGGGCGCCGACTTCTCCGACATGAACACCGCGATGCGCGAGCGTGACGTCCCGCGCATCCGCGAGATCTGGGCGAAGCTCGTCGAGAAGCTGGACGACGAGACCTTCTACGGGTTCCTCTGCAAGTCCGAGGCCTTCAAGTCCTTCCGCAAGCGCGAGATCTTCGGCCAGGTCGGCTTCGGCACCGGCGGCTGGGACACGGACTTCCCGAACTCCATCCTGGAGATCCTGCGCGTCGTCTACACCGAGGCGGACGACCACCACCGGGGCATCGTCGGCGGCTCGCAGCAGCTGCCGCTGCGCCTGTGGGAGCGCGAGCCCGAGAAGATCCTTTACTGGGCCCAGGGCACGTCCCTGTCCTCCCTGCACGACGGCGCCCCGCGCCCGGCCGTGACCCGCCTGCACCGCACGGCCGGCAACCGCATCACCGTCACCGACGCCTCCGGCGACATCCGCACCTACCGCGCCGCGATCTTCACGGCCCAGTCGTGGATGCTGCTGTCCAAGATCGCCTGTGACGACACGCTCTTCCCGATCGACCACTGGACGGCGATCGAGCGCACCCACTACATGGAGTCCAGCAAGCTCTTCATCCCCGTCGACCGCCCCTTCTGGCTGGACAAGGACGAGGAGACGGGCCGCGACGTCATGTCGATGACGCTCACGGACCGCATGACCCGCGGCACCTACCTGCTGGACAACGGCCCGGACCAGCCGGCGGTCATCTGCCTGTCGTACACCTGGTGCGACGACAGCCTGAAGTGGCTGCCGCTGTCCGCGAGCGAGCGGATGGAGGTCATGCTGAAGTCCCTCGGCGAGATCTACCCCAAGGTCGACATCCGCCGCCACATCATCGGCAACCCGGTGACCGTGTCCTGGGAGAACGAGCCCTACTTCATGGGCGCGTTCAAGGCCAACCTGCCGGGTCACTACCGCTACCAGCGGCGCCTGTTCACCCACTTCATGCAGGACCGCCTCCCCGAGGACAAGCGCGGCATCTTCCTCGCGGGCGACGACATCTCCTGGACGGCCGGCTGGGCCGAGGGCGCCGTCCAGACCGCCCTGAACGCGGTCTGGGGCGTCATGCACCACCTCGGCGGCTCGACGGACGCCGCCAACCCCGGCCCGGGCGACGTCTACGACGAGATCGCCCCGGTCGAACTCCCCGAGGACTGATCCTCTCGACGCACCGCTCGCGCGGTGCGGCGCCAAGGCGCCTTACCGGCTTCGCGCCGCTGCGCCGGACTCCGTCCGGCGTGTGCGGGGCGGGGCCGGTTCGTGCGTCCGGGCCGGTGGGCGGGTGCGGGTGCGTGTGCCGCTGCGCGGGGCGAGGTCCCCTACCCGCCCTTCACCCGTTCTCGCCTCGAACGCCGGCGGGGCTACACGTAGCCCCGCCAACGGCGTCACCAGGGGAGCGCGCAGCCCCGCCCGGCAGGGCGGCGGCCCGTCGGGGTCAGGAGGCAGCGGCCCACCAGGCCGACGCCCGCGTCGAGGGACTCCTCGAACTCCTCGGCCAGGTCGGGGGAGCGGCGCAGGGTCCACAGCAGGCGCGCCGAGGCCCAGGCGCCCGAGCGGGCGCGCTCCAGGCTCCAGGAGCCGAGCAGGTGCGTGAGCGGGTCGGCGATCTCCAGCAGGTCCGGCCCCGGCATCAGGTCCTCGCGGATGCGTTCCTCCAGGGCGACCAGGGTGTCGCCGACCTGGTGGAAGTCGGCTTCGAGGGCCGAGGGCGGGCAGTCCAGCACGCGGCAGGTGGACACCACCGCCAGGGCCAGGTCGTGCCCGATGTGGGCGTTGATCCCGGCCAGCGCGTGCTGGAGCGGGCGCACGCCCGGATGGCGGCGGTACTGGAGCAGCGGGCGCCAGCAGGCGGGGGCCCGGTCCGCCTCCACCGCCGTCAGGTACCGCTCGGCGAAGCGGACGGCCAGTGTCTCGGCGCGCCGGGGCGCCGGGAACCGGCCCTGCCCGATCCGCCGGTGCAGGGTCTGCGTCACGGTCATGTACACCCGGTTGAAGACGGCCACACCGTCCTGCGCGGGGAGCCGCTCGTCGAGGGCGCGCATCCGCGCGAGTACCGCTTCCATGGGGGCAGCGTCCCAGCCGGGACGCCCCGCGCGGGGAACTTGGCCGTCTCCTTCGCCGGTTCGGGCGAAAGGCCCGTCAACCCCGCTTGCCTGCGCCGCTGTCGTAGTCCGAGGTGCCGGCGTCGAGCAGCGGCCGCTGTTCCTTCAGGTGCGCGGGGGCGAAGTAGCGCAGCGCGTGGTAACCGGTGATCACCACGATCGTGCCGAGCGCGATGCCGCCCAGTTCGAAGCTGTCGGTGAACCGGAGCTTCACCCCGCCGACGCCGATGATGATGCCTGCGGCGGCCGGTACCAGGTTCAGCGGATTGCGCAGGTCCACCCGGCCGTTCAGCCAGATCTGCGCGCCGAGCAGGCCGATCATGCCGTACAGGATCACGGTGATGCCGCCGAGCACCCCGCCGGGGATCGCGGCGACGACGGCGCCGAACTTCGGGCACAGGCCGAAGAGCAGGGCGAAGCCGGCCGCCGCCCAGTAGGCGGCCGTGGAGTAGACGCGGGTGGCGGCCATCACCCCGATGTTCTCGGAGTAGGTGGTGTTCGGCGGGCCGCCGACCGCCGTGGACAGCATGGACGCCGCGCCGTCGGCGGCGATGGCGGTGCCGAGCTTGTCGTCGAGGGGGTCGCCGGTCATCTCGCCGACGGCCTTGATGTGCCCGGCGTTCTCGGCGATCAGCGCGATCACCACCGGCAGCGCGATGAGGATCGCCGACCACTCGAAGGACGGCGCGTGGAAGGACGGCAGCCCGATCCAGTCGGCCTTGCCCACACCGGAGAGGTCGAGCCGCCAGTGGTCCACCGCCCCGGTCCCGCCCACCGGGGAGTGGATCCTGCCGAGGACCAGGTCGGAGAGCCAGGAGAGGGCGTACCCGAAGACCAGCCCCAGGAAGATCGCGATGCGCGACCAGAACCCGCGCAGGCACACGACCGCGAGCCCGGTGAACAGCATGGTCAGCAGCGCCGTCCACTGGTCCTGCGGCCAGTACGTCGACGCCGTCACCGGCGCCAGGTTGAAGCCGATCAGCATGACGACCGCGCCCGTCACCACCGGCGGCATCGCCGCGTGGATGATCCGCGCCCCGAACCGCTGGACGGCCAGGCCCGCCAGGAACAGCGCCGCGCCGACGGTGAACACCGCCCCGGTGACCACCGCGCTGTCACCGCCGCCCGCCCGGATCGCCGCGGCGACGCCGACGAAGGAGAGCGAGCAGCCCAGGTAGGAGGGGACCCGGCCGCGCGTCGCGAGCAGGAAGATCACCGTCGCGACGCCCGACATCATGATCGCCAGGTTCGGGTCCAGGCCCATGAGGACCGGGGCGACGAAGCTCGCGCCGAACATCGCCACGACGTGCTGGGCGCCGAGCCCGGCGGTGCGGGGCCACGACAGCCGCTCCTCCGGCCGCACCACCGCGCCGGGAGCGGGGGTCCGCCCGTCTCCGTGCAGGGTCCAGCGCACGCCGAAGCCCATGTCCCACCACTTCCGTTCCGTCGGCCGATCAAGCATCCTGGCCGCCTGCCGGTCGGTCGCGCAGCGGGCCAGCGGATATATTACGGCCGGATAGGGGCGGGTTCGTCCCGGTTGGCGGAGCCGACCGGCTCCGGCCTCGGCCGCAGGACGCCCGCCCCGACGGTCAGCGCGCACGCCAGCAGGGTCACCAGTGCGAACGACACCACCAGCGAGCTGGCGTCCGCCACCGCGCCGATCGCCGACGGGGCGATCAGCCCCGAGGTGTAGGTGATCGTCGCGACCCCCGCGATGGCCTGCGCCGGAGCCGGGCCGCTGCGCGCCGCCGCCGCGAAGGCCAGCGGCACCACCACCGCGATGCCGAGCCCGATGAGTGCGAAGCCCGCCATGGCCGCCGCCGGATGCCGCACGCCGACCACCACCAGCCCGCCCGCGACGGCCAACGCCCCGCCCGCGCGCACCGTGCGCACCGCCCCGAACCGGTCGACCACCCGGTCCCCGGCCAGCCGGGCCAGCGCCATGGTCAGCGCGAAGGCCGTCGTGGAGGCGGCGGCCGGGCCCGCCGCCGCGTCCAGGACGTCCCGCAGGTACACGGCCGACCAGTCCAGGCTCGCCCCCTCGGCGAAGACCGCGCAGAAACCCACCCCGCCGATCAGCAGGGCCGCCTTCGGGGGCCGGGCGAAGCGCGGCGGAGCCTCCGCCTCCCGCTCCGCCCGCAGGTCCAGCACCCCGCGTACGGCCACCAGCCCGGCCGCGGTCAGGGCCAGCGCGGCCACCAGGTGGTGGAGCCGGGCGTCGGTCCCCGCGTGCGCGGCGACCGTACCGGCGGCCGATCCCAGCAGCGCGCCGACGCTCCACATGCCGTGCAGCGAGGACATGACGGAACGGCCGAGCCGGTTCTCGGTCTCCACCCCGAGGGCGTTCATCGCCACGTCCGACAGGCCGGAGGTGGCCCCGTAGACGAACAGTGCGGCGCAGAGCGTCCACAGGTCCGGAGCCAGGCTCGGCAGCGCCAGCGACAGGGTCCACAGCGCCAGCATCCCGCGCAGGGCGGTGCGGGCGCCGAAGCGGTGGTTGATCCGCCCGGCCAGCGGCATCGCAAGCGCCGCGCCCAGGGCGGGGAAGGCGAGGGCCAGGCCCAAGGTGCCCGCACCGAGCTGGGCGTGCTCCTGGATCCACGGGATGCGGGTGGCGAAGGAGCCGGTGACGGCGCCGTGGGCGCAGAAGACGGCGGCGATCGCGAAGCGGGCATGGCGCAGGCGCGCCGGGCTGAGGTCGGATTCCCCGGTCATGGACGTAAACTATCAGGGAGCCTGCCTGATAGTTAGTGGCCGTTCCCTCCTTAAGATGGGCGCCGTGATCCCTGCCAAGGTGCCGACCCCCGCCACCGCGCCGACCGTGCCGTCCCCCGCCTCGCCGAGCACGGCCCGGGCCATCAACGACCGCCTCGCGCTCGAACTCCTCCAGGCGGAGGGCCCCCTGACGGCGGCCCAGCTCAAGCGGCTGACCGGCCTGTCCCGCCCCTCCGTCGCCGACCTCGTCGAACGGCTCGGCGCGGCCGGGCTCATCCAGATCGTCGGGGAGTCCGGCGCACAGCGCCGCGGCCCCAACGCCCGCCTCTACGGGATCGTCGCCGACCGGGCCCACCTGGCCGCGCTGGACGTACGGACCGACAGCGCGACGGCCGTGGTCACCGACCTGCTCGGACGCCCCCTGGCCCGGGCCGCCCTGCCCGTCGACGCGGTCGGCGAGGCCGTGGACCGGCTGGAGGAGCTGGCCCGCGAGGCGGGCACCCGGCAGCTGCACACCGTGGTCGTCGGCGCCCCCGGGCTCGTCGCCCCGGCGAGCGGCGAGCTGCGCGACACCGGCGGCCTGCCCGCCTGGCACCGGGACCTGGTGGCCGCCCTCCAGCGGAGGCTGCCCGCCCAGGTGGTGGTGGAGAACGAGACCAACCTGGCGGCCCTGGCCGAGCAGCGCACCGGCGCCGCCCGCGACCTGGACTCCTTCGTACTGCTGTGGCTCGGCGCGGGGGTCGGCGCCGCCGTCGTGCTGGACGGGCGGCTGCGCCGGGGCGCCTCCGGCGGGGCCGGGGAGATCGGCTTCCTGCCGGTACCCGGCACCGGCGGCCTCCCCTCGGCCACCGACTGCGGCGGCGGCTTCCACGCCCTGGCCGGCCGGGCGGCGGTGGCCGCGCTGGCGGCGGAACACGGCTTCGCCGGGCCGGTGGAGGAGGCCGTCGCCGGCGCCGCCGGGGAGGCCTTCCTGGACGCCCTCGCCGAGCGGCTCTCCCTCGCGGCCGCAGCGGTCGCCGCGATCCTGGACCCGGGCTGCGTGGTCCTCGGCGGGGAGATCGGCCGCGCGGGCGGGCCGGCCCTCGCCGCCCGCGTCGCACACCGCCTGACCACCCTGACCCCCGTCCCGACGGCGGTCCGCGCCACCGCCCTGGGCGGCCCGGCCGTCCTGGAGGGCGCCCGCCTCGCCGCCCGGGAGGCCGCCCAGGACGCCCTCTTCGGCTGACCGCTCAGCCCCGCCGCTCCAGGTACTCCGCGTAGGTCCCGCGGCCCACCGCCTGCCCGGGCGTCAGGTTGCCGCCGCGCCGGAAGCCCGCGTACGCCTTGCCCGCGAGCGGCAGCGGGACCACACGGCGCCTGCGGCCGGTCGCCGCGAGGTGCAGGCGGCCCCACTCCTGGAGGGTGCGGACCTCCGGGCCGCCCATGTCCGCCACCCGGCCCGCCGCAGCCGGGACGGCCAGCTCGGCCAGCCGGTCCGCGACCTCCTCCACGGCGATGGGCTGGATCCGCACGCCGCCGGGCAGCGGGACCACCGGCAGCTTGGCGGCCGCGTCCACCACCTGGGCCACCAGATCGTGGAACTGGGTGGTCCGCAGGATCGTCACCCCGAGCCCCGACTCCTCCAGCAGCCGCTCCACCCGGAGCTTGACCTTGTAGTAGGGGAACGGGATCTCGTCCACCCCGACGATCGAGATGTAGACGACGTTCGTGACGGTGCCGCTGCGCCGGGCCGCCTCGATCAGGTGCCCGGCCGCCACGTCGTCACCCCCGCGGGGCGAGCTCGCGCAGTGCACCACCACCTGCGCGCCGGCCATCGCCGCGTCCAGCCCGGTGCCGTCGCGCAGGTCGACGGGGAAGTCGGCGGAGCTCCGGCTCAGGACCCGGACGTCGTCTCCCCGGCCGCGCAGCCGGGTGACGACGAGGGCCCCGAGGTTCCCGGTGCCGCCGGTGACGAGGATCGTGCTCATGATGTGGGGTCCTTCCCTGGGGCGGTGCTTGCACCCAGGTGACAGGGCAGCCCGCCGGAACGTGACAGCCCCCGCGGAAAAGTTCCGCGGGAGTTCCGCGCGGGGGCGCCGCATGCGCGAGGACCCGGCGGCCGTCGGCCGCCGGGTCCTCGTCTGCGCTGCTCTGACCGGGGGTGGTGGGTCAGCAGGCGCCCAGGTCCTTCCAGACGCCCCATTGGCCGGTGGTGCCGGGCTCCTCGTTCTGCGTCCACCACTGGGCCTTCCAGGTGTGGCCCTTGTGTGCGACCACGCTCCCCGCGTTGTAGACCGTGCCGGCCGCGTACGCCGGGCCGGTGCAGGCCCCGGGGGTGGTCGGCGGCGTCGTCGGGGGAGTGGTCGGCGGGGTGGTGGGAGGCGTGGTCGGCGGCTGGGTGCCGCCGGGCTCCGTCGGCGTGGCGCCGCGCGCCCGGTCCCCGGTGAGGGCGTAGGCGGTGCCGGAGACGGTGACCGTCCAGTTGGAGGGCGTGGACACCGGCAGGTAGTAGTTGAACGCCAGGTCGACCGAGGCGCCCGGGGCCAGCGACTGCCAGGCCGGGAGCTTCAGGGAGACCCGCTGGAAGTCGCCCTTGAGGCCGCCGGCGTTGCTGCCGCTGTGGCCGGTGGCGATCACTTTGGTGCCGAAGCCGGACTGGTCCGAGGCGTTGGCCGGGGCGGAGGTGCCGTAGTCGAACTGGAACTCGGTGCCGCCGGGCAGCGTGCTCCTGGTGTTGTTGGTGATCTTGAGCTTGGGGGTGATCGGGTAGTTGGAGTCGCCCAGCTTGAAGTCGGTGAACTCCGTCTTGATGTCCACGGCCTGCGCCGGCAGGGCCGAGCCCGCCTTCTTCGCCCCGTACGGGGCGGCGGCCTTGAACTTGTCGTACATCAGGGAGGTGAGCGTGTCGCCCGTCTCGTACTGGCCCTTGGCCGCGTTGTACGCGTAGTCGCCGGCCAGCTCCCAGACCATCGTGCCGCCGATGCCCTTGTTCACCACGTAGTCGGCCTTGGCGGCCACCGACTGCTCGTCCTCCGTCGACAGGAAGACCTTCTTCTGCGCGTTCCACAGCCACGGCGCCACCAGCGTGGAGTCGTACTTGCGGGCGTAGCTGCCGGTCAGCGTGGTGTTCGCGGGGAAGCCGTACTTCGTGACGTAGTCGCCGACGACGCCCTTCTCCAGGTTCTTCGCGTGCCACATCGGGTTGGAGCCCGCCGGGGACTCGGCGCCGTTGGCGTCCAGGTCGTGCCAGAGGTTGTCGATGCCGACCGCGCCGTCACCGCACTTGGTCAGACCGGCGCCCGCCGGGCAGCTGGTGGCAGGCGCCTTGCCCCACAGGCCGTCCGTGCCGCCCTGCACGTTCTTGAAGCCGCGGGTGTAGTACGGCAGGCCGATGTTGATCCGGCCGGACGGCATCGAGCCGCGGAAGTAGTGGTAGGCCCAGTCGGTGTTGAGGTAGCCGACGCCGCCGTACTGGGAGGTGGAGTAGACGCCCGCGGCCGCCAGTTCGGCGTCCTTGCCGTCGTCGAAGAGGGAGGCGTTGGGGCCGACGTACTCGTTCCAGGCGCCGTGCAGGTCGTAGGACATGATGTTGACGTAGTCCAGGTACTGCTGCATCTGGAACGTCTCCATGCCGCGCAGCAGGTAGCCGGAGGAGGGGGCGGCGACGGAGAGCAGGTAGTGCCTGCCGTCGGCGGCGCCCGCGCGGTCGAGCTTCTCGCGGAGGGTCTTCATGAGGACGTCGTAGCCCTTGACCAGGCCGGCGCGGCGGGCGTTGGACAGCTGCCAGTCCAGCGGGTTGCCCGCGTCCTTCATGGTGGTCGGGTACTCGTAGTCGATGTCGACGCCGTTGAAGCCGTACGTGCGGACGAACTCGACGGAGGAGTCCGCGAAGGTGTTGATGCCCGCGGTGTTGACGGAGCCGTCGGCGTTGGTGGCCATCGAGTAGAACCCGCCGGAGGCGACGCGGTTGCCGTCGTCGCCGAAGTAGCCGCCCGTCTCGGCCCAGCCGCCCACCGAGATGAGCGTCTTGACGTTCGGGTACTGCTTCTTGAACTTGTTGAGCAGGTTGAAGTGGCCCTTGTAGGGGAGGGCCGGGTCCATCTCGGCGCCCGCGACCCCCGGCCAGGTCATCCCGGTGGCGGCGTTGTTCGCGTTGTCGGCGCCGACCGAGATCTTGTTGTCGGCGCCGACGTGGGCGAAGGCGTAGTTCAGATGGGTGACCTTGGACCACGGGACGTTGTTGGCGAGGTAGGCGGGTGTGCCGTCCTTGCCGGTGCGCCAGCCGGTGAAGTAGCCGATGACGCGGCGCTGGTGGTCGGCGCCCATCTTCTCGCGGCCTTCGGAGTCGTAGACGGAGCAGTACGGGACGTCGACGCCGGCGGTCTTGTAGAGCCCGTCGGGGCGGCACGATTCGTTGTCGGCGGCGTGCGAGACGCCCGCGGAGAGCCCGCCGGCCAGCATCGCGGCGATTGCGGCGCCGGATGCCAGGAGCATCGCTCTCGTACGTGTGGGGGACGGCATGGTGCCTCCTGGGGAGGGGAGGATGGCAGGGCCGACGTGCGGCAACTGGCGGAAAGGCGGCGCTGGTTGGCCCGTGACGTGCGCACGTCGGCAGGCCGGCTCCCGGGGAAGATGAAGGGAACGTTAAGAGGACTAGACCAACCCGTCAATAGGTCTGGACCAAAGCGGGGCGGGGTGGATGTCCTGGCGCCACCGGCGCACGAGGGGCGCTCGAAAACGGCCGGCCTGTGAGCCAGGCCACAGCGCTTCACCCGCATGGCCGCGGATCACCCGTGGCACACTGGCCCTAGTACCAGTAGCAGCGCACTCCGGGGTCGGTGTAATTCCGAACCGGCGGTATAGTCCGCGACCCGTCCGCATCCAGCGGCCGGTTGACCAGGTGAAATTCCTGGACCGACGGTTAAAGTCCGGATGGGAGGCAGTGCGCGGCGGGCCAGTCACCGGTACGCCGCCGTCGGCGGTCCATCGGCGTATCCCCAGCGGATACGTGTCGGAAGGACCGTATCTCCGGCCTCGGCGTCCCCGCGTGTGCTCACCCGCTTCATCTGTCGTATCCCGACAGGCCCCGGAGTCCGTGCCCGATGAGGCAGGAGGACCCGGTGGCGACACACGCCGCGCAGGCAGCACCCGACCCGAGCGTCACCGCGATGCGCCGGGCCGTCGAGCTGGCCTCCCGCGGACTCGGCTCCACCAGCCCCAACCCCGTCGTCGGCTGCGTCATCACCGACCCCGCGGGCACCGTCGTCGGCGAAGGCTGGCACGAGCGGGCGGGCGGCCCCCACGCCGAGGTCCACGCCCTGCGCGCCGCAGGGGAAGCCGCCCGCGGCGGCACCGCCTACGTCACCCTCGAGCCCTGCAACCACACCGGCCGCACCGGCCCCTGCGCCCAGGCGCTCATCGAGGCCGGGATCACCCGCGTGGTCTACGCCGTCTCCGACCCGAACCCCCAGGCCAGCGGCGGCGGAGCCACCCTGCGCGCCGCCGGGGTCCGCACCGAGGCGGGCCTCCTCGCCGACGAGGCCGAGCAGGGCAACGCCGCCTGGCTGACCTCCGTGCGCCTGGGCCGCCCCCACGTCACCTGGAAGTACGCCGCCACCCTCGACGGCCGCAGCGCCGCCGAGGACGGCAGCAGCCGCTGGATCACCTCCCCGGAGTCCCGCGCCGACGTGCACCGGCTGCGCGCCGAGGCCGACGCGGTCCTCGTCGGCGGCGGCACCCTGCGCGCCGACGACCCGCACCTGGCCGTCCGCGGCATCGACGGGGCCGTCCAGCCGCTGCGCGTCGCCCTCGACACCCGCGCCGGCCTGCCGCCGGCCGCCCGGATCCTGGACGACGCCGCCCCGACCCTGCTCGTCACCGGCGAGGACGCCGACACCTCGCACCTGCCCGGCACCGACGTCCTGCGGCTCCCGCTGCACGACGGCCGCGTCGACGTCCGCGAACTCCTCGAGCGGCTGTACGCACGCGGCGTGCGCTCCGTCCTCCTCGAAGGCGGCCCCACCCTCGCCGGAGCCTTCCTTGAGGCCGGGGTGGTCGACCGCGTCGTCGGCTACATCGCCCCGGCCCTCCTCGGCGCCGGCCCCGCCGCCCTCGCCGGCGCCGGCATCACGAACATCGCCCACGCGGTCCGCCTCGAGATCACCGAAGCCGTCCGCACCGGCACCGACCTGCGCATCACCGCCGTCCCCACCCACGCCCCCAAGGAGCACTGAGTGTTCACCGGAATCGTCGAAGAACTGGGCGAGGTCACCGCCGTCGAGCAGCTCGCCGAAGCCTCCCGCTTCCGTCTGCGCGGCCCCGTCGTGACCGAAGGCGCCAAGCACGGCGACTCGATCGCCGTCAACGGCGTCTGCCTGACCGTGGTGGACACCGCGGACGGCGAGTTCACCGCCGACGTCATGCAGGAGACGCTCAAGCGCTCCAGCCTCGGTGCGCTGGCCGCCGGCTCCCGGGTGAACCTGGAGCGCCCCATGGCCCTCGGCGGACGGCTCGGCGGCCACCTCGTCCAGGGCCACGTGGACGGCACCGGACGGATCCTCTCCCGCACCCCCTCGGAGCACTGGGAGATCGTCAAGGTCTCGCTGCCGGAGAACCTCGCAAGGTACGTCGTAGAGAAGGGCTCTATCACTGTGGACGGCGTGAGCCTCACCGTGGTCGAGGCCGCCGCCGACTACTTCACCATCAGCCTCATCCCCACCACCCTCGCGCTGACCACCCTCGGCATCAAGCAGAGCGGAGACCCGGTCAACCTCGAGGTCGACGTCCTCGCGAAGTACGTCGAGCGCCTGCTGGCCGCCGGCGTGAACCCCCTCGACGCGAAGGAGACGGACCAGTGACCGCCCTGACCTGGCTCAACGCCCAGGCCTTCGAGGTCTTCGGCCAGAAGGTCATCTGGTCCGACATGATCGGCAACCTGATGGGCCTGGCCGCCCTCGCCCTCGGCTGGCGGCGCTCCATATGGACCTGGCCCGCCCAGCTGCTGTCCGGCCTGATCCTCGTCGCCGCCTACGCCTCCGCCCACCTCGCGGGCGGCATCGGCAAGCAGCTGCTGGTGATCTCCGTCGCGGTCTGGGGCTGGCGCGCCTGGCAGCTCGGCCGCCGCAGCGCCCAGGACGGCTCCATCGCCGTGCGCACCGCCACCTGGAAGGAGCGCGGACTGCTCCTGGCCGGGGCGGCGGCGGGCACCCTCGCCGTCGGCGGCCTGTTCACCCTCTACCCGGCCCTGTCGTGGAGCCCGTGGGCCGACGCCTACATCTTCGTCGGCACGATCGTGGCGATGGTGGCCCAGGCCCGCGGCCTCGTGGAGTTCTGGTTCGCCTGGCTCCTCGTCGACCTCGTCGGCGTGCCCCTCGCCTTCAACAGCGGCCTGGTCTTCTCCGGCCTCGTCTACGTCGTCTACTTCGCGCTCGTCCTGTGGGGCGCCTACGACTGGTACCAGCGCTCGCGCACCACCCCCGCCACGGCCCTCGAAGGAGCAACGGCATGACCACCATCCTCAAGTCCGTGCCGGACCCCGCCCAGGAGACCTTCCGCCTCGACCCCGTCGAGCAGGCCATCCGCGACATCGCCGCCGGCCGTCCCGTGGTCGTCGTCGACGACGAGGACCGCGAGAACGAGGGCGACCTCGTCATCGCCGCCGAGAAGGCCACCCCCGAGATCGTCGCGTTCATGATGAGCGAGTGCCGGGGCCTGATCTGCGCGCCGATGGAGGGCCCCGAGCTGGAGCGCCTCGAGCTC
Organism: Streptomyces sp. NPDC048352; assembly: GCF_040651895.1. Lineage (NCBI taxonomy): Bacteria > Bacillati > Actinomycetota > Actinomycetes > Kitasatosporales > Streptomycetaceae > Streptomyces > Streptomyces sp. NPDC048352. Next base: position 57,080 of record NZ_JBEZKZ010000015.1, on the reverse strand, counting down.
CCGCAGATGGTCCAGAACAACACCGAGTCGATGAAGACCGCCTTCACCGTCTCCGTCGACGCCACCGCCGCCCACGGCGTCACCACCGGCATCTCCGCCGCCGACCGCGCCACCACCCTGCGCCTGCTGGCCAACGGCACCTCCGAGGCGGGCGACTTCGTCCGCCCCGGCCACATCTTCCCGCTGCGCGCCAAGCCCGGCGGCGTCCTGGTCCGCAACGGCCACACCGAGGCCGCCGTCGACCTCGCCCGCCTCGCGGGCCTGCGGCCCGCCGGCGCCATCGTGGAGATCGCCGGCGAGGACGGGGTGATGCTGCGGCTGCCCGAGCTGATCCCCTTCGCCCGCAAGCACGGCCTGACGATCATCTCCATCGAGGACCTGATCGCCTACCGCCGCTCCGCCGAGCCGACCGTGCGCCGCGAGGCCGAGGTCAGCCTGCCGACCGCCGCCGGCGAGTTCACGGCGTACGGCTACCGCTCCACCGCCGACGGCGTCGAGCACGTCGCCCTCGTCACCGGTGAGATCGGCGACGGCGAGGACGTCCTGGTCCGGATGCACTCCGAATGCCTGACCGGCGACATCTTCCAGTCCCAGCGCTGCGACTGCGGCCCCCAGCTCCAGGCCTCCATGGCCCGCATCCAGGCCGAGGGCCGCGGCGTGGTCGTCTACCTGCGCGGCCACGAGGGCCGGGGCATCGGATTGCTGTCCAAGATGCGCGCCTACGAACTCCAGGAGCGCGGCCGCGACACCCTGGACGCCAACCTGGAACTCGGCCTGCCCGCCGACGCCCGCGACTACGGGGCCGGCGCCCAGATCCTCGCCGACCTCGGCGTCCGCAGCGTCCGGCTGCTGACCAACAACCCCGACAAGTCCGACGCCCTCGTCCGCCACGGCATCACCGTCGCCGGCCGGGAGCCCATGCCCGTCGAGGCGGGCGAGCACAACCTGCGGTACCTGCGCACCAAGCGGGACCGGATGGGGCACGACCTGCCCTGGCTGGAGGGTGCCGTACCCACCTCCGCCTGCGGCAACCAGTAAGCACGTACACCCACCCCCTTCAAGACACCCCAGCGGAACGAAACACCGAGGAGCAGAGCTGTGAGCGGCAAGGGCGCACCCGAACTGAGCGTGAAGAACTGCGGAGACCTCCGGGTGGCCGTCATCGCGGCCCAGTGGCACGAGAAGATCATGGACGGTCTGGTCGACGGCGCCCTGCGGGCCCTGCACGAGCTGGGCATCGACGAGCCGACCCTGCTGCGCGTCCCCGGCAGCTTCGAGCTGCCGGTCGTGGCGAAGGTACTGGCCGGCCGCGGCTACGATGCCGTCGTCGCGCTCGGAGTGGTCATCCGCGGCGGCACCCCGCACTTCGACTACGTCTGCCAGGGCGTCACCCAGGGCCTGGTGCAGGTGTCGATCGACACCGGAGTCCCCGTCGGCTTCGGCGTCCTGACCTGCGACAACGAGGAGCAGGCGCTGGACCGCGCCGGCCTTGAGGGGTCGAACGAGGACAAGGGGCACGAAGCGGTCACCGCCGCCGTCTCCACCGCCATGACCCTGCGCACCGTCAGCGAACCCTGGCGGTAGTCCACGGAGTGAACCCCGGCACCGGGGGTGCGCGCCGAACCCGTACCCTGAGGGAATCATGGCGAACAAACCCACCAAGAGCTTCGAAGAACTCTTCACCGAGCTCCAGCTCAAGGCCGCCGACGGCGACCCCAGCACCTCCCGTACCGCCGAGCTCGTCGCCAAGGGCGTCCATGCCATCGGCAAGAAGGTCGTCGAGGAGGCCGCCGAGGTCTGGATGGCCGCCGAGTACGAGGGCAAGGAAGCCGCCGCCGAGGAGATCTCGCAGCTGCTGTACCACGTCCAGGTGATGATGGTCGCGCGCGGGATCTCGCTCGACGACGTCTACGCGCACCTCTAGGCCGGAGCCCCCGCACCGGGGCCGCCGCCCCGCCCACCCCCTTTCGCTCTCTACGCACCAAAGGAAGCCCATGCTGCGCATCGCCGTCCCCAACAAGGGTTCACTCTCCGGACCGGCGTCGGCGATGCTCCATGAGGCCGGCTACCGCCAGCGCAAGGAGTCCAAGGAACTCGTCACGGTCGACCCCGACAACGAGGTCGAGTTCTTCTACCTCCGCCCGAAGGACATCGCGATCTACGTCGCCTCGGGCAAGCTGGACATCGGCATCACCGGACGCGACCTGCTGCTGGACTCCGGCGCCAACGCCGAGGAGATCCTGCCGCTGAACTTCGGCCGCTCCACCTTCCGCTACGCCACCAAGCCCGGCACCGCCAAGGGCCCGGAGGACTTCGGCGGCATGACGATCGCCACCTCCTACGAGGGGATCGTCGCCAAGCACCTCGCCGACCAGGGCATCGACGCCTCCGTCGTCCACCTGGACGGCGCCGTCGAGACCGCCATCGAGCTCGGCGTCGCCCAGGTCATCGCCGACGTCGTCGAGACCGGCACCAGCCTGCGCAACGCCGGCCTGGAGGTCGTCGGCGAGCCGATCCTCCAGTCCGAGGCGACCGTCATCCGCCGCACCGGCGCCGACAACGACGACCCCAAGGTCGCGCAGTTCCTGCGCCGCCTCCAGGGCGTCCTGGTGGCCCGCAGCTACGTGATGATGGACTACGACTGCCGCGCCGAGCACCTGGAGCGCGCCGTCGCCCTCACCCCGGGCCTGGAGTCGCCGACCATCTCCCCGCTGCACAACGAGGGCTGGGTCGCGGTCCGCGCGATGGTCCCCGCCAAGGAGGCGCAGCGGATCATGGACGACCTGTACGAGCTCGGCGCGCGGGCGATCCTCACCACCTCGATCCACGCCTGCCGCCTCTAGGCCCTCCAGGCCACCGCCGGGTCCGGGCCCTGCCCGGATCCGGACCCGGCCCCGGCGCCGGCCCCCGCGCCGTCCCTCCCGTCACGCCATACCCAGAAGGCCCAGCGCACCATGAGCGAGTCCGCCGCCCACCCCGCACCGCCCGCCCTGCCGGTCACCTTCCGGCCGACCCGGACCCGGGCGGTGCTGCTGGGCGTCGGGCTCGCCATGTTCGCCACCATCACGGCGATCGCGGTGCTCCTGGAGAACCTCAGCACCGGCGAGCGGATCAGCTTCGTCTTCACCGCCGTCCTGCTGACCTCCGTCCTCGTCCTGCTCAGCCGCCCCAAGGTGGTGGCGGACGAGGCCGGGGTCACCGTGGTGAACCTCACCACCACCCGCCGCCTGGAGTGGGCGCAGATCCTGCGGGTGAACCTCCGCCCGGGCGACCCGTGGGTGTTCCTCGACCTCAGCGACGGCACCAGCCTGCCGGTCCTCGGCATCCAGCCCGGCATCGCCAAGGCCCGCGCCATCGGCGACGCCCGCGCCCTGCGCGCCCTCGCCGAGACCCGCGGAACCGGCCCGGACGGCCACTGACCCGGCCGAGCCCGTCGCGGCGTCCCATTGCGGCGGCGATCTCAATGACTACCCTGGTGGCGGGGCGCAGCTGTGCGCCCTCCCACCCGCCCCGGGACCCCGTGGCCCGTGGGCACCTGCGACCAGAGGAGTGACTCCCTCCAGCAATGGACGGATCGTCCGGTAGTACCCGCGCCGCCCTCCCCATCAGGACGGCGGCATGACCATCCCGCTACTGCTGCTCGTGGCGGCCTTCGTGCTCATCCTCGCCAACGGTTTCTTCGTGGCCGCCGAGTTCGGCCTCGTCACCGTCGAGAAGCCCGAGGCCGAACGCGCCGCCGCCGAAGGCGACCGCCGTGCCCGCACGGTGGTCGAGGCCCTGCGGGAGCTGTCCTTCCAGCTCTCCGGCACCCAGCTCGGCATCACCATCACCTCCCTCGTGGTCGGCATGCTCGCCGAACCGGCCCTCGCGGCCCTGCTGTCGGGGCCGCTCGCCGCGACCGGCATGCCCGCGGGCGCCGTCTCCGGCGTCGCCGTCTTCATCGGCATGCTGCTCGCCTCCGCCGTCCAGATGGTCGTCGGCGAGCTCGTCCCGAAGAACTGGGCGGTCTCGCGGCCGCTCCAGGTGGCCCGCTTCGTGGCCGGCCCGCAGCAGGTCTTCTCCCGGGCCTTCCGGCCCGTCATCGCCGGCCTCAACTCCGTCGCGAACCGCCTCGTGCGGGCCCTCGGCGTCGAGCCCGCCGAGGAGATGGCCTCCGCCCGCACCCCGGGCGAGCTGGTCTCGCTGGTCCGCCATTCGGCCCAGGCCGGCGCGCTCGAACAGGACACCGCCGACCTCTTCGTACGGACCCTGTCGCTCGGCGATCTCACCGCCCAGCACGTCATGACCCCGCGCGTGAAGGTCAGCGCCCTCCAGCACACGGCCACCGCGGCCGACGTGCTGAACCTGACCCGCGCCACCGGCCTGTCCCGCTTCCCGGTCTACCGCGAGCGCATCGACGAGATCACCGGCGTCGTCCACCTCAAGGACGCCCTCGCCGTGCCCGAGTCCGAACGCGCCCGCACCACCGTCGGCCGGATCTGCGTCGCCCCGCTGCTGGTGCCCGGCTCCCTGCCGGTGCAGCCGCTGCTGGAGCGGCTGCGCAGCGAACAGCCGATGGCCGTGGTCGTCGACGAGTACGGCGGCACCGCCGGCGTGGTCACCCTGGAGGACATCGTGGAGGAACTCGTCGGAGAGGTCCGCGACGAGCACGACCTCGCCGAGGACGACAGCCCCGAACTGGCCGCCGTACCGGCGGAGGACGGCCGGCCCTCCTGGGAGGCCGACGGCAGCTGCCGCGTCCACACCCTGCGCCGGATAGGCCTCGAAGTGCCCGAGGGGCCCTACGAGACCGTCGCCGGGCTCGTGGCCGACCTCCTCGGCCGGATCCCCGCCCCCGGGGACCGCGCCGAGCTGCCCGGCTGGAAGCTCTCCGTCCGCCAGGTCCGGCGCAACCGCGCCGAACGGGTGCGGCTGGTCCGCCTCACGGCGGTACCGGCCCCCTCGAGCGCCCGGCCGGCCTCCGAGCTGGAAGGCGCCGCCCGGTGAACGCCCTCCAACTGCTCTTCGCCCTGCTCCTGGTCCTGGCCAACGGCTTCTTCGTCGGAGCCGAGTTCGCGCTCGTCTCCGTACGGCGCAGCCAGGTCGAGCCCCTGGCCGCCGCCTCCTCGCGGGCCCGCCAGGTGCTGTACGGCCTGGAGAACCTGCCGCGCATGATGGCCGCCGCCCAGTTCGGCATCACCATGTGCTCCCTCACCCTCGGAGCCGTCGCCGAGCCCACGGTGGCCCGGCTGCTGGAGCCCGTCTTCCACGCCGCGCACGTGCCCGAGGGGCTGATCCACCCCCTCGGCTACGTGGTCGCCCTGTCGGCGGTCGTCTTCCTGCACCTGGTCATCGGCGAGATGGTGCCGAAGAACCTCGCGATGGCCGCCCCGGAGCGGACCGCCCTGTGGTTCAGCCCCGGCCTCGTCGCCTTCGCCCGGGTCTGCGGCCCGGTCACGGCCGCTCTCGGAGCGTGCGCGGCCCTCGTCCTGCGCCTGTTCAAGGTCGAACCGAAGGACGAGGTCGAGGCCGTCTACACCAGCGCGCAGCTCGGCCGGCTCCTCAAGGACTCCCGGCAGGCCGGGCTCCTCGAACCGGTCGAGCAGGAACGCCTGGAGGACGCCCTGGAACTGGGCACCCGCCCGGTCACCGACGTCCTGCTCAGGCGGGACCGCCTGGTCACGGTGGGCCCCGCGGTCACGCCCCGGCAGATCGAGCAGCTGACGGTCCGCACGGGCTACTCCCGCTTCCCCGTCCGCTCCGAGACCGGGGCCTTCATGGGGTACCTCCACGTCAAGGACGTCCTCGACCTGGAGGACCGCGAACGGGCCGTTCCGCAGCGGGTGTGGCGCCGGATGACCACGCTGTGCTCCACCCTCCCGCTGGACGACGCCCTCACCGTGATGCGCCGCGACGCCACCCACCTCGCCCAGGTGGCCGACCCCGCGGGCCGCATCCTGGGCCTGGTGGCGCTGGAGGACGTCCTGGAGATGCTGGTGGGCGAGGTCCGCGACCCGTCGCACCGCCCCTACGTCCGGGCCCTCTGAGGCACCCCCCTCCCGGCCGCGGCACGCGCCGCGGTCAGGAGGGGTTCGGGCCGCGGCCCGAGAGGACCTCGCCGTACGCCTGCATCAGGTCCGGCAGGCGGAGCGTCGCCAGGTCCTCCCGGGACGGCTCGCCGGCGAAGCCGGCCAGCCGCAGGTCCCGGTACGCGCAGCTCTTCTCGTACAGGGTCCGCAGGAAACGGCCGTTGCCCAGCTCGTCGATCCAGCCCTGCTCCACCACGTGTGCGCTGATGCTGCGCAGCTCCTCCCGCGCCTCCTCGTCCCAGCAGTCCCCGTTCGCCTCGGCCAGGACCCCGCCGATCGCCGTCAGCTCCACCGGCCGGTAGCTCGGGAAGTCGACCCGGGTCGTGAACCGCGAGGACAGCCCGGGATTGGCGGCCAGCAGCCGGTCCATCCCCGCCGGGTAGCCCGCCAGGATGACCACCAGGTGGTCACGGTTGTCCTCGGCTCGCTTCAGCAGCACCTGGAGGGCCTCGTCGCCGTAGGCGTCGCCCTTGCTGTAACCCGAGTTGGACAGGCTGTACGCCTCGTCCACGAACAGCACCCCGCCGATCGCGGAGTCGATCAGCTCGTTGGCCTTGACGGCGGTCTGCCCGAGGAACTCGCCGACCAGGTCGGCCCGCTGCGCCTCCACCAGGTGGTCCCCGCCCAGCAGCCCCAGCGCGTAGAAGACCCGCCCCAGGATCCGGGCCACCGTGGTCTTGCCCGTCCCCGACGGCCCGGAGAAGACGAAGTGCCGCTTCGGGGGCTGCACCGGAAGCCCCTGGGCGGCCCGCAGCCGGGCCATGTGCAGCTGCGCCGACAGGGCCTTCACCTGCCGTTTCACCGGCTCCAGCCCCACCATCCGCTCCAGCTCCGCCAGCGCCTCGGCGAGCAGCGCCGGATCGGCGGGCCCGGCCGGCAGCCCGCCCGGAGCACCCTGCGGGGGCACCGGCAGCCGGTGCCGTACGCCCTCGCGCCGGTCCGTGCCCGTCGGTTCCCCGGGGGTCGGCGGGTCGGGGTCCACCTGCCCGTCCGGCGCGATGTCCTGGACCGGGCCGCCGCCCGGCCCGCCGCCCCCGCCGCCCAGGGCGACCGCCGCGTAGTGCCCGGCCAAGCCCTCGCTGAGCTGGCCGCCGTAACCTCCGTACCCGAAGGCGTCGGCCATACCGGCCATATCGTCGGGGTCGGTGCTGTCCTCGATGGCCGTCAGCCGGGCCGCGGTGTCCATGAACGCCGGGTCCACCCGGTGCACCGCCCGGTACAGCGGCAGCGCCGCCGCGCTGCGCCCGGTGCCCTCGCGGGCCCGCGCCAGCCAGTACCGCAGCTCCTTGCGCTGCGGCTGCTCACTGCGGCACCGCATCAGCGCCGCCGACAGCATCGGCTCGGCCTGCCCGTACATCTCCAGCCGGACCCGGGCCATCCCGCCGAAGAGCCCCGCCTCGATCCCGAGCAGCGGGTCGAGGAGCAGCGGCTCGGTGTGCCGTACGAGCTGCTCCCAGTCCTTGACCAGATAGGCGCGGCAGGCGTGCAGGAACCGCACCTGGGGATCGGTGTCCACCGGCGGCAGCGCGGCGAGGGCCTGGTCCAGTTCGGGGACGTGCCGCCCGTCCAGCCAGTGGGAGGCGTGGGCGAGCAGCAGGTCCCGCCGGCTCTCCAGCACCGGCTGCACCCACCAGCCCAGCCAGTACCAGGAGTTGAGCGTCCGCCGGTGCCGGGCGCGCTGCTCGCCGAAGCGGTCCCGGTGCGCGTACATGCGCAATAACGCGTTGGTGGTGTCCACCCGCAGGGCGTGCAGCCCCAGCCAGCCGTCGGCCATGGCGGGATCGAGCCCGACGGCCGTGCGGAACTCCTCCTCGGCCTGCGGGTAGGCGCCCATCGTGCAGGCGTCGACCCCGCGGAGCCAGGCGAGTTCGGCCGGAGCGTGTGCGCTGCCCGGCATGCCGAAGTCCATCACATCCCCCACAAGCATGCCCCGTGGTGCGCGGCAAACTCCGCTTAGCGCACGCGAGTTGTCCGACCCCGCCGATGAAATCAGGGCTGCATCGTACCTGCGGTGACGCACCTTACCCAGGGTGCGGCGGGCACGGGTCGGGGCCGGCCGCCCCCGGTGCGTGGTCACTCAGGGTGAGGGCGGGCGGGCGGAGCGCTGTGCGCGGCCCCCTCCGGAAGCCCCGCCGGGGCAGAACGAAGCCCCCGATCACGGGGGAACAATCGGGGGCTCCGCGTCCGCAGCGGCCTTCGCAGGCCGCGCATTCAGAACGTACGGCGGTTCCCCGGCCCGGGTCAAGCGGGTCGGGGAAGCCCTGCGGGGCCGTCTGCGCGCGGCCGCTCAGGCCTGGGGGAGTCCGTGACGCCCGGTGACCGAAGGGGTCGTTCCCGGGGTCACAGAAGCCCCGGAAGTCCACTCGTATCCCGTACCGCTCTGATGCACCAAGGTGTCCGCGAAGGGGCGTGAAGGATCATCCGAGAAGTGCGCGAGTTCCGCGCGCTCCCATCCGTCCCAGAAGCCGGACAGTTCGCGCCCGTCCCGGTTCCGCCCGCGTCCCCACGACGTCTCGCGGGGGGTCTCCATCCACAGCAGCCGCGCCAGATGGGGGCGCAGCTCCCGCCGTCCGGCGCCCACGCCCTCGACGATCAGCACCGGCGCGGGCTCCAGCACCCGCTCCGGGCCGAAGCGGCGCTCCACCCAGTCGTACGGAGCCCAGCGCGCGGCCCGGCCGGCGGCGAGCGGCTCCAGCACCTGCGCCCGCACCCGTCCCGGCCAGCCGAAGAGCTCCTCGTGGGTGGCCACGTCGTCCAGGTGCAGCACGGGCGCGCCCCCGAGGGCCGCGGCGAGCCGCTCGGCGAAGGTGCTCTTGCCCGAGCCGGCGTGCCCGTCGACGCCGATCACCCGGACCGGGCCGAGCGAGGGCGGCAGGGCGGCGAGCTCCCGCGCGAGCGACTCGAGTGACTGCTGTGGCTCCACCCGGTCAGAGTACGGGCCGCGCGACCCGCCGACACGTGCCCCGGGCTTCCGCCGCCGCGCGGCCGGGAACTGGAAGGGTGGAGCAGCCGGACCACCAGACCGACCCCCGGGGGACACGCGATGACCGCACCCACGCCACGCAGGGCCCTGCTGGCCGTAGCCCTGGCCGCCGCCACCGCGGCGACCGTCCCCGGCGGCCGCGCCTCGGCCGTCTCCGCCCCCGCCGCCGCCCCAGGGGAAACCGCAGGGCAGCCCCCCCAGCCGGAACCGGTACACGTCCCCGACGGCGGCGGGGCCCCGGCCCCGACGGTCGACAACCGGTTCTGGTACGCGTACGGCCACTGGCAGGCCGGCACCCACCGCGGCACCGCCGCCGCCGACGGCGCCCGCCCGGGCCTGCGGATCGCGACCCCGGCCGGCCGCACCCAGTACACCGACCCCCACACGGCCCGGACGTCCACCTGGGAGTACGCCACCTGGACCTCCCCGCTGCACCGTTCCACGGTCCCCGCCACCGAGGCCGTCGCCTCCTGGAACGCCCGCACCCCGGCCGGCACCTGGATCCAGACCGAGCTGCGCCCCGCCTACACCGACGGTTCGCGCGGCCCCTGGTACGTGATGGGCCGCTGGGCCGCCGGGGACGGCGACATCCGCCGCACCTCCGTGGACGGCCAGACCGACGGCCGCACCACCGTGTGGACGGACACCCTGGCGGTGGACGCCCCGGCCGCGGCCGCGGGCCTGCGCATCTCCGGCTGGCAGCTGCGCCTGACCCTCCACCGCAAGCCCGGCACCGCCGCCGGACCCGTCGTCTGGCTGGCCGGGGCGATGTCCTCCGCCGTCCCGGACCGGTTCACCGTCCCGGCCTGCGCCCCCTCGGGCCGGGCCCACGAGCTGCGGGTCCCGCGCTACTCGCAGGAGGTCCACGCCGGCCGGTACCCGGAGTACGACAACGGCGGGGAGGCCTGGTGCAGCCCCACCTCCTCCCAGATGGTCATCGAGTACTGGGGCCGCAAGCCCAGCGCCGCGTCCCTCGGCTGGGTCCGCCCCGGCTACTCCGACCCGCAGGTCTGCCACGCGGCCCGCTCCACCTACGACGCCGCGTACAAGGGCTGCGGGAACTGGCCCTTCAACGCCGCCTACGCGGCCACCTACCGGGACCTCGCCGGCGTGGTCACCCGGCTGACCTCCCTCGCCGATCTGGAGACCCTGGTCCGGGCCGGCATTCCGGCCATCACCTCGCAGTCCTTCCTGGCGCACGAGCTCACCGGGGCCGGCTACGGCACCGCGGGCCACCTGATGACGGTCATCGGCTTCACCGCCGCCGGAGACGTGATCGCCAACGACCCGAACTCGGCGGACAACGACTCCGTACGGCGCGTCTACGCCCGCCGGCAGTGGGAGAACGTGTGGCTGCGCACCAAGCGGCACGACGCCGCCGGGAAGACGGTCTCGGGCAGCGGCGGCGTCTGCTACCTGTACGTCCCGGCCCGGCCGGACGCGGCGCAGGTCACGGCCCTGCGGGAGGTCGGGGTGCTGTGAGCGGGGCGCCCTGGGGACGGGTGGCGGGGCCCTGCGGAAAAGCCCGCTGAACCGAATGGCTTAACGGGCTGAATATGGGCATAAAGGGCATGTAAGGCTTCGCTAGGAGGCAGCCCACCATGACCACCCATTCGAGCATCGAACACCACCCGGACCTTGCCGAAATGCGGACTCGGTTCGAGAGGGTGACGACCACTCCCGCCGCGCAGGCCGTCGAGGCGCTGGCCCTGATCACGGGCCTGTATCTGGCGGCTTCGCCCTGGATAGCCGGGTTCAGCGTGCTGGGCCCGCTGGCCATCAACAACCTCATCGCCGGTCTGGCCTTCTGCCTGTGCATGAGCGGGCTGGGCTCGGCGTACGAGCGCACCCACGCGATGGCCTGGACGGCGGTCGCGATCGGCGCCTGGACCATCGTGGCCCCCTGGGTCATCGCCGGTGAGATGGACACGACCCGCAGCATCGTCAGCAACGTCATCACCGGAATCGTCGCCCTGTGCCTCGGCCTGGCCATGGTCGCCATGGGCGGGCGGCAGCGCTCGGCGCACCAGCGCGCGGCGCACCAGCGCACCACGACGCCCTGACCGGGAGGGCATCCTCCGCCGGGCCCCGGCCGCGCCTCCGCACCATCGGAGGCCGCCGGGGCCCGGCGGCGTGAGCTGCGCCACCAGTGACCCTCCTCATATACCGCGAAAGCCTCTTACGCTGGCACATTGGACGGCATGACCGCACACACCGCCGCCCTCACCGCCCGCGCCCGCCGTCTCGTCGGGACCGGTGGCCCCCAGGAGGACTCCGCCTGGCTGGAGCACGTACTCGGCTGGACCCTGGTGGTCGTCGTGGCCATGTTCGTCACCCAGGTCGGCTGGCTGTAGCCCCGGTCCCGGACCGGCTTCCGGCCGGGATCACGAGGCGATGTGCGGGCTCATAGGGCCTAACGCGCAGCAAGCGGCCGCCCGTTGCCCGCAGGCACTCCGTACGACGCCCCCTCCGCGGGCGACATCGCCCGCCCTTCGGGCGTCGCCGAGCGGCTCGTCGCCCGCACCCAGGGGAGGGCTCCGCGTCACCGAGGCGTTCGTCCCGGACTGTCCGGCTCCTCCAGCGGTCCCCGAGGAGCCCGCGAGGCACCCGCGAGGGGCCCGGATGATCATGACAATCATGTACCGGTGACGTAAAGCGCCTGATCGGGCATACTCAAGCCGCCGCAGCCGCTGTTCGAGCCCTCCCGCGACCCGGGAGGGCAGCATCGGCTGTGCGAGACCGAGACCCGGCGGCGCGTCCCACACCTCACGCGTCGCCGCCGTGCCCGAACGAGGGAGGAGAGCGCCGCCATGACAGACCGCGCCCCGCAGCCGGTGGACCGTCAGCTGCCCACCGAGGAGTCCCGGGACCTCCTCGCGCTCGTACGCGAGATCGCCCAGCGGGAGATCCGCCCGCACGCCGCCGACGAGGAGGAGACCGGCCGGTTCCCCCGCGAGGTCTTCACCCTCCTGTCCGAGTCGGGGCTGCTCGGGCTTCCGTACGGCGGTGAGTTCGGCGGCGGCGACCAGCCGTACGAGGTCTACCTGCAGGTGCTGGAGGAGCTCGCGGCCGCCCGCCTGACCGTCGGCCTCGGCGTCAGCGTGCACTCCCTCGCCTGCCACGGCCTCGCCGGCTACGGCACCAAGGAGCAGAAGGCCGCCCACCTGCCGGGCATGCTCGGCGGCGGCCTCCTCGGCGCGTACTGCCTCTCCGAGCCGGCCGCCGGCTCGGACGCCGCCTCGCTCACCACGAAGGCGGTGCGCGACGGCGACGACTGGCTGATCACCGGCACGAAGGCCTGGATCACCCACGGCGGGGTCGCCGACTTCTACACCGTCCTCGCCCGCACCGGAGCCCCGGGCGCCAAGGGCATCACGGCCTTCCTCGTGCCCGGCGACGCCCCCGGCCTGACCGCGGCCGTTCCCGAGAAGAAGATGGGCATGAAGGGCTCGCCCACCGCCCAGCTGCACTTCGACGGCGTCCGCGTGCCCGACACCCGGCGGATCGGCGAGGAGGGGCAGGGCTTCACCATCGCCCTGGCCGCCCTCGACGCCGGCCGGCTCGGGATCGCCGCCTGCGCCATCGGCGTGGCCCAGGCCGCCCTGGACGAGGCCCTCGCCTACGCGCTCGGCCGCCAGCAGTTCGGGCACCCGATCGCGGACTTCCAGGGGCTGCGCTTCATGCTGGCCGACATGGCCACCAAGATCGAGGCGGGGCGGGCGCTCTACCTCGCGGCCGCGCGGCTGCGCGACGCGGGCAAGCCCTTCTCCCGGCAGGCGGCGATGGCCAAGCTCTTCTGCACGGACGCGGCCATGGCCGTCACCACCGACGCGGTGCAGATCCTCGGCGGCTACGGCTACACCGCGGACTTCCCCGTGGAGCGGCTGATGCGCGAGGCGAAGGTGCTCCAGATCGTGGAGGGCACCAACCAGATCCAGCGCATGGTCATCGCCCGCCACCTGGCCGGCCCCGAGACCCGCTGACACCGCCCCCGGACCCGGCCCCCGGCGTGCGCCCCGCGGCGTCCGCCCGCCGGGCCGGGGTCACGGGCTGTTGTAGAGCGGGCCGCTCGGCCAGATCGGCGACGAGGCGATCCGGGACCACTCCGGGTCGCGCCGCCCCGGCAGTGTCCGGCCGTCGGCGGCCCACCGGGCCAGCAGGTCGCCGTAGATCGGCGGGTCCGGGTGCCGCGGCCTGCCGTGCTGCGGGCCCGGCTCCCGGACCGCCTGCTGAACCGATTCTTCGTAACCCGGCGGGGTGGGGCGCCGCCTGCGCCCCGCTCTCGCCGAAGGCGTTTCGAGGGTGGTCATGCACCGCCAACGCAGGACCCGACGCACGGGTAACCCCTCCCCGCCCGCGCCCATCCGTTCGAGCCGTCCCACGCGCGCGGGGGCGCGCGCCCGGTGCCGCGGCCCGGGGCGGCGCACTCCGGGGAGCGGCCCGGCCGGGAGTGGCCGGGAGTGCCGTGCTGTCAGGGTGTGCCAGGGCTCTGGCCGCGAGCGGGATATCTGACGTACCGTCATATCCGCTCAGCAGCCCTGCCCGCCCTGCGCCCCCCGGAGGTTTGCCGTGCCCGCGGACCGCCCCGTCGCCCTCGACGAGTACCCCGTCCACCAGGCCCCGCTGTCGATGAAGCACCACGTCAGCGGGGACCGCAACGCCTACGACCGCTGCATCTTCCACGTCTTCGACCACGCCGGCCGCGCCGTCCTCATCCTCGGGCTCGGCGTCTACCCCAACGCCGGCGTCATCGACGCGTACGCGACCTTGCGCCTGGGCGACGAGCTCCTCGCCGTCCGCGCCTCCGACGCCCTCACCGACGACCGGATGAACCTCTCGGTCGGCCCCCTCTCGATCACCGTCGACCAGCCGCTCAAGCGGCTCACCCTGCGCTGCGACCCCGACCCGGCGGACCCGCACGGCCTCTCCTACGACGTCACCTGGACCGCCGAGTTCCCCGCCGTCTGGGAGCCCCACCACATCCAGCGCCGCGGCGACCGCCTCATGCTCGAAGGCCGCCGCTTCGTCCAGGCCGGCAACGTCACCGGCACCGTCCGGGCCCGGGGCGAGGAGCTCACCCTCACGCCGGGGGAGTGGACCGGCACCCGCGACCGCAGCTGGGGGGTGCGCCCCATACCCGGCGAGGACGGCGGCCGGGCCGCCGAGGAGCACCGGCCCGAGGGCTTCCACTGGCTCTGGATCCCCGTCCGCTTCGAGGACCGCTTCCTGATGGTCATCGCCCAGGAGGACGCCGACGGCCACCGCACCCTCAACGAGGCGGTCCAGGTGTTCCCCGAGGACAGCGGCCGCCACGACGTCCAGCTCGGCTGGCCGCAGGCCGAGATCCACTACCGGTCCGGGAGCCGCCACCCCGAGAGCGCGGTCGTCCACCTCACCGACCCCTCCCGCAAGCCCCTCGAACTCGGCGTGCGGATCCTGAACTCCTCCCCGCTCGCCGTCGGCGCCGGCTACCCGCCCGCCGCCGACTGGCAGCACGGCACCTGGCAGGGCCGGGGCTGGACCGACCGCCGCGCCTACGACCTCTCCGACCCGGCCGCCCACCCCATGGCCGCCTTCGGCGTCACCGACCACTCGGCCCGCTTCACCCTCGACGGACAGACCGGCTTCGGCATCTTCGAGCACGGCAGCTTCGGCCGCCACGACCCCAGCGGCTTCGCCGACTACGCCTCCGTCGCGCCCTGACCCCGCCCCGAGAGAGGAACGGTCCCGCATGGCCACGGCACCACGTCCCCGCACCTCCACCCGCGAACCGGAGGAACTCGGCCGCCGCCTCGCGGCCTGGCTCGACGGCCGCCTCCCCGGCGCGAAGGTCGCGAACACATCCGTCCCCGGCTCCAACGGCATGTCCAGCGAGACCCTGCTCTTCGACATCGAACACCCCGACGCCCCCGTCCGCGCCTGCGCCCTGCGCCTGGCCGCCGACCCGGCCGCCTACACCGTCTTCCCCTCCTACGACATGCCCCGCCAGCACCGCGTGATGAGCCTGGTCGCCGAGCACACCGACCTGCCCGTCCCGCGGGTGCTGTGGCTGGAGGAGGACCCGGCCCCGCTGGGAGCGCCGTTCTTCGTGATGGCCCGCGCCGAGGGCCGCGTACCGCCCGACGTCATGCCCTACACGTACGAGGGGAACTGGCTGCACTCCGCCACCGACGCCGAGCGCGCCGCACTCCAGGAGGCGAGCATCTCCCTCCTCGCCCGGCTGCACGACCAGTTCCCCGCCAAGGAGGCCGAGTTCCTCCTCCCGGCGGGCGAGGGCAGCCCGCTGCGCCGCCACGTCGACGCGCAGCGCGCCTACTACGCGTGGGTGGTGTCCGGCCTGGCGCGCTCGCCCCTGCTGGAGCGGGCCTTCGACCGGCTGGAGGAACTCTGGCCGGCCGACGAGGGCGAGCCGGTCCTCAACTGGGGGGACGCCCGCATCGGCAACGTCGTCTACGACGGCTTCCGGCCGGTGGCGGTCCTCGACTGGGAGATGGCGGCCTGCGCCCCGCGCGAGGTGGACCTCGGCTGGACGGTCTACCTGCACCGCTTCTTCCAGGACCTCACCGTCGGCTTCGGCCAGGCCGGCCTGCCGGACTTCCTGCGCCGCGAGGACCTGGAGCGCCGGTACGCCGAACTCACCGGGCACACCCCGCGCGACATGGAGTTCCACACCCTGTACGCCGCCCTGCGGCACGGGATCGTGATGCTGCGCATCGCCTACCGGCAGGCCCATTTCGGGGAGGTGGAGGTCCCCGCCGACCCCGACGGGCTGATCCTGCACCATGCCAGCCTGGCCGACATGGTGCAGGGCGCCTACTGGTAGGAAGCGGACCGGCGGACCCGGTGGCGGATCAGGCGGCCTGCGCGTGCTGGCTCTTGCGCGGCAGCGGGGCCGCCTCCGGCCGTACGGGACGCGAGCCCGGGCCGCCGACGTGCGAGAACGGCTGCGTCCGCCAGTCCAGCCCCTGCGGCAGGCTCAGGTGCACGACGGGCTCCAGCTCCTGCTGCTCCGGCAGGAGCGCACCCAGCGTCGGCAGCGCGTCCGCGACCGGGCGGCCGGTGCCCGCGCACACCGTGAGCCCGAACGGGTTCCACGGGGTGAGGCACAGCGCGTGCTGCGGCAGGTGCTCCTCGTCGGCGACGAGGGCGATCGACTGCCCGCAGTCCGGGCAGACCGCGTGGCGGACCTCGAAGTCCTCGGCGTCGCCGGGTTCGAGGTACTCCCCGTCGTCCGCATAGCCGGCCTCGACGGATTCCAGGGGCTCCGGTTCGGTGCGACCGGCGCGCTTGGTGTTCAGCATGGATGTACTCCCCCTTGGGTGGGCCGGGCGGGCAGGTTCTTCGGCCACGGCCACACCAAGCACTTCCCGCCACGCGGCACGAGTAACCACAAGAGCGGGATGTACGCCCGTACAAGCCTGTGGCTTTGGTCACATGCCCGCCGCAGGTGCCACTTCTGCGTGGACACCGCTGTGCCTGGAGCCGCTCGGGGCAATAGGTTGTGCGGCTATGAGCGCAATGGAGGAGTTGGACCGCCAGATCGTTGATCTGCTCGTGCGGGACGGGCGGATGAGCTACACGGATCTGGGCAAGGCCACCGGACTGTCCACGTCCGCGGTCCACCAGCGAGTACGCCGGCTGGAGCAGCGCGGAGTGATCCGCGGCTACGCGGCCGTCGTGGACCCCGAGGCGGTGGGCCTGCCGCTGACCGCCTTCATCTCGGTCAAGCCGTTCGACCCGAGCGCGCCGGACGACATCGCGGACCGGCTGGCGGGCGTGCCCGAGATCGAGGCGTGCCACAGCGTGGCCGGCGACGAGAACTACATCCTCAAGGTCCGCGTGGCCACCCCCCTGGAACTCGAGGACCTCCTGGGCCGCCTGCGCGCCCTGGCGCACGTCTCCACCCGCACCACCGTGGTCCTCTCCACCCCCTACGAGGCCCGCCCACCGCGCGTCTAGTCGGACTCCGGCCCCGTCGGCGTTCGAGGCGCGGGGTCCGGGGCGGAGCCCCGGCGAACAGCCGAAGGGCGGGCAGGGGACCGGCCCCGCGCGGCGGCACCCCGCAGCCCCCGCCCGACACCCGCGCCACCCGGGGGAACCCGCGGCCGGCGCAGGGGCGAGACTGGTCCCCATGAGCGACCGCACCCCCTCCGCCGACGCCGCCGGAGCCCCCGCCCCCACCCGCACCGTCCTCCTGCGCGGAGGCGAGGTGCACAGCCCCGCCGACCCCTTCGCCACCGCGATGGTCGTCGAACGCGGCCGCGTCGCCTGGGTCGGCTCCGAGGGCGCCGCCGACGCCTTCGCGCAGGGCGTGGACGAGGTCGTCGACCTCGGCGGGGCGCTCGTCACCCCCGCTTTCACCGACGCCCACGTCCACATGACCTCCGCGGGCCTCGCCCTCACCGGCCTCGACCTGACCGGCGCCGGCTCGCTCGCCGAGGCCCTCGACCTCGTACGGGCGTACGCCGCCCGGCGGCCCGCCGACCGGGTGCTCCTCGGGCACGGCTGGGACGCCTCCGTGTGGCCCGAGCGCCGTGCACCGCGCCGCGCGGAGCTCGACGAGGCGGCGGGGGGCCGCCCGTTGTACCTGAGCCGGATCGACGTGCACTCGGCCGTGGTCACCACCGCCCTGCTGGACCTCGTCTCCGGAGTCCACCCGCACGGCGACGAGCCGCTGACCCGCGACGACCACCACGCCGTGCGCCGGGCCGCGCTGGCCGCCGTCACCCCCGCCCAGCGCGCCGAGGCGCAGCGCGCGGCCCTGGACCGGGCGGCCTCCCTCGGCATCGGCTCCGTGCACGAGTGCGGCGGGCCCGACATCTCCTCCGCCGAGGACTTCGCCGGCCTGCTGGCCCTGGCCGCCGGACGCCCCGGCCCGCGCGTCTTCGGCTACTGGGCCGACCGGGACCTCGACCTGGCGCGGGAGCTCGGCGCCGCCGGCGCCGCGGGCGACCTCTTCGTCGACGGCGCGCTGGGCTCGCACACCGCCTGCCTGCACGCCCCGTACGCCGACGCCCCGCACACCGGGACGGGCTACCTGGACGCCCGGGAGGTCGCCGAGCACGTGGCCGCCTGCACCGACGCCGGCCTCCAGGCCGGGTTCCACGCCATCGGGGACGCGGCCGTCGAAGCGGTGACCGAGGGCGTGCGGGCGGCCGCCGAGAAGGTGGGCCTCGCCCGGGTGCGGGCGGCCCGGCACCGCGTCGAACACGCCGAGATGATGACCCCCGCCACCATCGCCGCCTTCGCGGAGCTCGGCCTCACCGCCTCCGTCCAGCCCGCCTTCGACGCCGCCTGGGGCGGGGACGAGGGGATGTACGCGGACCGGCTCGGCGTGGAGCGGGCCCGCACCCTCAACCCGTACGCCGCCATGCTCAAGGCCGGGGTCCCGCTCGCCTTCGGCTCCGACGCACCCGTCACCCCGCTCGACCCCTGGGGCACGGTGCGGGCCGCCGCCTTCCACCGCACCCCCGCCCACCGGATCTCCGTACGGGCCGCCTTCGCCGCCCACACCCGCGGCGGCTGGCGGGCGCTGGGCCGCGACGACGCGGGTGTCCTCGTCCCCGGCGCCCCGGCCGACTACGCGGTCTGGCAGACCGGCGAACTGGTGGTCCAGGCCCCGGACGACCGGGTCGCCCGCTGGTCCACCGACCCCCGCTCCGGCACGCCCGGCCTGCCCGACCTGAGCCCGGGCGGCCCCCTGCCGGTGTGCCTGGCGACGGTGGTCGGCGGCCGGGAGGTATTCGTACGCCCACAGGGGTGATCCACCGGGCCTCGGTTCGGTACGGGCGGCCCGACCCGGATAGGTTCGGCCGGGTCCACCACCGGACGTCCCCACCGGACGGTTCCGTCCGCTCAGCGCGCCCGCGCCTCGGGGGCGAGGGAAGGTTTCGCCGGTGGGGGCACCCCCCGGCGCGAGCGGGGGGGAGGGTGGCCCCGGATCGGGCCCGGCGGCCCAGTAGACAACGGTCACGGCGGCCCGCAGCCAGCGGGAGCCGGTCCGGCCCGAAGGGCCGCCGGTCCCGGTCGCCGGCTGTTCTAAAATCGTCCTGTTGTGACGGGATGTACGAAGAACACACAAGGGGACCCAGTGAGCGACGGCGGACAGCGGACCTACGGGCCGCTCGGCACCACCCTGGTGATCATTCCGACGTACAACGAGGCCGAGAACATCGGCCTGATCACCGGCCGCGTCCGCGCCGCGGTCCCCGAGGCGCACATCCTGGTCGCGGACGACAACAGCCCCGACGGCACCGGCAAGCTCGCCGACGAGCTCGCGGCCGCCGACGACCACATCCACGTCCTGCACCGCAAGGGCAAGGAGGGCCTCGGCGCCGCCTACCTGGCGGGCTTCGCCTGGGGCCTGGAGCAGGGCTACGGCGTCATCGTCGAGATGGACGCCGACGGCTCCCACCAGCCGGAGGAGCTGCCCCGGCTGCTCACCGCGCTGGGCGGCGCGGACCTGGTGCTCGGCTCCCGCTGGGTGCCGGGCGGCCGCGTCGTCAACTGGCCCAAGAGCCGCGAGTTCCTCTCCCGCGGCGGATCCACGTACTCCCGGCTGATGCTCGACGTCCCGATCCGCGACGTGACCGGCGGCTACCGCGCCTTCCGCCGCGAGACCCTGGAGGGGCTCGGCCTCGACGAGGTCGCCTCGGCGGGCTACTGCTTCCAGGTGGACCTGGCCCGCAGGGCCGTCCGCAAGGGCTTCCGCGTGGTGGAGGTGCCCATCACCTTCGTCGAGCGCGAACTCGGCGACAGCAAGATGAGCAAGGACATCGTGGTCGAGGCCCTGTGGCGGGTCACCCAGTGGGGCCTGAAGGAGCGCGCGGCCAAGCTCACCGGAGGCACCTCCGCCCGGTAGCCGGAGCCGCCCACGCCCCGCCCCGACCCCTAGGGGACGCCCGGTACCTCCGGCTGAGCCCGCTTTTACGGGGGTCCGGGCACACTGGGGGTATGACGACCGGCACTGGTTCCCCGAGGACCGGCACATCGACGGCCTCCCGGCAGCGCTCGCGCGCCCGTACCCTCATCCCCCTGGCGGTCGCCGCCTGGCTGGTCCTGGAGATCTGGCTGCTCGGCCTGGTCGCCGGGGCGGCCGGCGGGTTCACCGTCGCGGCGCTGCTCGCGGGCGGGCTGGCCCTCGGCGTGGTGGTCATCAAGCGCGCCGGGCGCCGGGCCTTCAAGAACCTCACCCGCAGCTTCGAGCAGGCCCGGGACCAGGCGATGGGGGGCGGCATACCGGCCGCCCCGCAGCCCGCGAAGGGCTCCGGCAACGCCATGACCATGCTCGCCGGGCTGCTGCTGATCATGCCCGGACTGCTCTCCGACCTGGCCGGCCTGCTCCTGCTGCTGCCGCCCGTACGGGCCTTCGCGGGCCGGCGGGCCGGGCGCACCCTGGAGCGGAAGATCGCGGCGGCCGCCCCGGGCGGCTTCGGCGACGCCTTCACGCAGGCCCGCATCCACCACCCCGACGGCAAGGTCGTCCAGGGAGAGGTCATCCGCGAGGACCGGCCCGAGCAGCGCCCGGGCCCCGGCACCGGCTACCGGCCCCCGCTGGCCCCGTAACCCGTCACGCCGGCTCAGCGGAAGGGCCGGGAACGCCGAGGGGCCCCGCCACATGTCGTGGCGGGGCCCCTCGGCTTGTGCGCTGTGCCCGCGGTCAGGCGGACTTGCGGCTGTCGCGCGGATGCACGGCGATGTTCATGGCGCCGGAACGCAGGACCGCCAGCCTCTCGGCCAGCACTTCCTCCAGTTCCTCGCGGGTGCGCCGCTCCATGAGCATGTCCCAGTGCGTTCGCGCGGGCTTGCCCTTCTTCTCTTCGGGCCCGTCCCCGTCCACCAGGAGTGCCATGGCGCCGCACGCCTTGCACTCCCACTCCGGCGGAATCTCTGCCTCAACCGAGAACGGCATCTCAAATCGATGTCCGTTCTGGCATGCGTACTCCACCGCCTGGCGCGGGGCCAGATCGATGCCGCGGTCCGTCTCGTAGCTGGTAACCACGAGCCGCGTACCGCGGAGAGCTCGCTCACTCATGAATCGTGCCTCCCGGGCTTGTCGCCCACAGGACAGGTGTCGCTGTCGTCGTCATCCGGTCAACGTCCGGTCGGCGGTATAGATTCCCGCTCCGGGTCACGCGTCGCCCGTCGTGCCGCCCCTTGTTGTACCCACCAGTGCCCGTTTTGTCACATCTGGCAGCAGATGTCACCCAACGTCCACACTTCTTAAGCGCGCAGTAACGGTCCGCCTGGCAGGCCAAAGGCGTACACTACCGGCCCTTTGCCGCAACGTCGAAATTCGTTCGGAATTCGTTCGTGGGTCCGGTTGGCCGACGGGTGGCCGACGGGCGGCGGGCGGGCCGGATCCGGGCCCGGCCGGGCCCGGATCCGCGCTTCAGAGGCGTACGGGAACAGGATTGCCCGCCGCCTCCACCGCGCGCCGCACCGGCACCCGCGCGAGCAGCACGAAACCCAGTGCGAAGAAGACCACCAACGAGATGATCGCGTCGCGGTAGCTGCCCGTGACCTGGTAGGTCAGGCCGAAGACCAGCGGCCCGACCCAGCTCAGCCCGCGGTCGCTCATCTCGTACGCCGAGAAGTACTCGGCCTCCTTGCCCGCCGGCACCAGGTGCGAGAACAGCGAGCGCGACAGCGCCTGGCTGCCGCCCAGCACCAGCCCGATCATCGCGGCGAGCGCGTAGAACCACACCGGCGTCCTGGCGGGCAGGAAGTAGCCGGCCGCCAGGGTCAGCGCCCAGGCGGCCAGCGAACCGAGGATCGTCCGCTTCGCCCCGTACACCCGCGCCAGCCGGCCCATCGCCAGGGCGCCCGCCACCGCCAGCACCTGGACGAGCAGCACCGCGCCGATGAGCGTGGACTGGTCCAGCTCCAGCTCCTCCGAGCCGTAGACCGAGGCCTGGGAGATCACCGTCTGCACGCCGTCGTTGTAGATCAGGTACGCGAGCAGGAACGACAGGGTCAGCGGGTAGCGCCGCATGTCCTTGAACGTGGCCACCAGCTGCTTCCAGCCGCTGACCGCCGGGGCGCCGCCCGCCTCCCGGACCACCGACCGGTCCCGCAGCCGGCGCAGCGGGATCAGCGCGAAGGCCCCCCACCACAGGCCGGCCGAGGCCAGGCAGACGCGTACGGCCTCGCTCTCGGAGAGGCCGAAGGAGTCGTGGCCCAGGTAGAGCGCGAGGTTCATCACCAGCATCAGCGAGCCGGCGGTGTAGCCGAAGGCCCAGCCCCGGGAGGAGACGGTGTCCCGCTCGTCGGGCGTCGAGATCTGCGGGAGGTAGGCGTTGTAGAGGACCATCGACACGGACAGGGCCGCGTTCGCGACGATCAGCAGGAAACCGCCCAGCAGGTAGCGCTCGCCGCCCAGGAAGAACATCCCGGCTGTCGCCGTGGCGCCGGTGTACGCGGCCACCGCCAGCAGCGGCTTCTTGCGTCCGGTCCGGTCCGCGACCGCGCCCGCCAGCGGCATGAGCAGCACGGCGAGGATCACCGACGCCGAGACCGCGTACGCGAAGAAGGACCCGGCCCGCACGGGGATGCCCAGCGGGTGGACGTAGCCCTCGGCGTCCGCGGCGGCCTTCGCCACCGAGGTCAGGTACGGGCCGAGGAAGACCGTGAGCACGCTCGCCGAGTACACGGACACGGCGAAGTCGTAGAAGTACCAGCCGCGCTGTTCGCGCCTGCGTGCGGCCGCCGCCTCCGCGGACGGTCTGCCGTCCTCGGCCCCGGGCTCCGCCCCGTCCGTTGTCTGCGCGCTCACCGAGAGCCCCCTCGCTGGTCCCCGTACCGCACGGTCCCGGACCGCGCGGGGGCCGGGGGCGGTGTCAGGCCCAGGCGCCGCGCCGGTCCAGCACCGTGCGCAAGATGTCGATCCGGTCGGTCATGATGCCATCGACACCCAGGTCGAGGAGAGCCTCCATCCGTTGCGGTTCGTTCACGGTCCACACGTGCACCTGGAGCCCCCGGTCGTGCGCGGTCCGTACGAAGCGCCGGTCGACCACCCGGATGCCCCCCTGCGCCTCCGGGACCTGCGCCGCCACCGCGCCCGCCCGCAGGGCCGCGGGGATCGCGAAGGAACGCAGCCGCAGCCCGACCACGCCGCGCACCCCGTACGAGGTCGCCAGCCGCGGCCCGGCGATCTTGTGGGCCCGGGCCACCCGGCCCTCCGAGAAGGACCCCACGCACACCCGGTCCCACACGCCCGCCCGGGCGATCAGGTTCACCAGCGGGTACAGGGCCGACTCGTCCTTGAGGTCCACGTTCCAGCGGGCGTCGGGGAACTCCTCCAGCAGGTCCTCGAACAGGGCCAGCGGCTCAGTCCCCGCCACCCGCGCCTCGCGCACCCGGCTCCACGACAGCTCCCGGATCCGGCCCCGCATGTCGGTGACCCGGTCCAGGGTGGCGTCGTGGAAGGCCACCAGCTTCCCGTCGGCCGTCGCGTGCACATCGGTCTCGAAGTACCGGTAGCCGGCGGCGGCGGCCCCGCGGAAGGCGGCCGCGGTGTTCTCCAGGCCGTCCGCGGCCCCGCCCCGGTGGGCGAAGGGGATCGGAGCCGGGTGGTCCAGGTAGGGGTGCCGGAGGCGTACGTCAGTCACGGCGGCAGTATGCCCGCTGCCTCCCGGGAAAAGGGAGCGGCACGGGAGCGGCGAAGCGGCCGGCTGGTGAACGGGCGGCCCCGGAACACCCGTGTGGTCCCCCCTGGCCCCCGTGGACCGCTCCATGACACTCTGGGGCCGCGCAGTCAATCCAATGCCGGCCCCGGCCCCCGCACGCCGAGGCCAATTCGACGAAGGTGGACCGGACGCCATGGCTCAGTGGACCTCAGCGGTCGGTGCCGCGCAGCTCGCCCGGCTCATCGGCTCCCAGCAGGACCGGCCCGCGCCGCCCGGCGCCCGCAAGGCGCCCGCGTACCGCACCCTGGCCGACGGCATCCGGCTGCTCGTCCTCGAGGGCCGCGTCCCGGTGGCCGCCCGGCTGCCCGCCGAGCGGGAACTGGCCGTCGCCCTGTCCCTCAGCCGCACCACCGTCGCCGCCGCCTACGAGGCCCTGCGCGGCGAGGGTTTCCTCGAATCCCGCCGGGGCGCGGGCAGCTGGACCTCCGTACCGGCCGGGAACCCGCTCCCCGCCCGCGGGCTGGAACCCCTGCCGCCGGAATCCCTCGGTTCCATGATCGACCTCGGCTGCGCCGCCCTCCCGGCCCCGGAGCCCTGGCTGACCAAGGCCGTCCAGGGCGCCCTGGAGGAACTCCCGCCCTACGCGCACACCCACGGGGACTACCCCGCCGGGCTGCCTGCGCTGCGCCGGATGCTCGCCGACCGCTACACCGAGCGGGGCATCCCGACCATGCCCGAGCAGATCATGGTCACGACCGGGGCCATGGGCGCCATCGACGCCATCTGCAGCCTCTTCGCGGGCCGGGGCGAGCGGATCGCCGTCGAGTCCCCCTCCTACGCCAACATCCTCCAGCTGATGCGCGCGGCCGAGGCCCGCCTCGTGCCCGTGGCGATGGGCCCGGGGCTCAGCGGCTGGGACATGGACGTCTGGCGGCAGGTGCTGCGCGACTCGGCCCCGCGCCTCGCCTATGTCGTCGCCGACTTCCACAACCCGACCGGGGCCCTGGCCTCGGAGGACAGGCGCCGGGCGATGGTCGAGGCGGCCCGGTCCGCCGGCACCGTGCTGATCGCCGACGAGACCATGGCCGAACTCCGGCTGGACCCGGAGCTCGACATGCCGCGCCCGGTCTGCTCCTTCGACCCGGCCGGATCGACGGTGATCACCGTCGGCTCCGCCAGCAAGGCCTTCTGGGCGGGCATGCGGATCGGCTGGGTCCGGGCCGCCCCCGACGTCATCCGCAGCCTGGTCGCGGCGCGGGCGTACGCGGACCTCGGCACCCCGGTGCTGGAGCAGCTCGCGGTGAACTGGCTGATGCGGACGGGCGGCTGGGCGGAGGCCGTCGGCATGCGCCGCGAGCAGGCCCGCGAGAACCGGGACGCCCTCGTCGCGGCGGTGCGCCGGGAACTGCCGGACTGGGAGTTCGAGGTGCCGCGCGGCGGGCTGACCCTGTGGGCCCGGGCCGGCGGCCTGTCCGGGTCGCGGCTGGCCGAGGTGGGCGAGCGGGTCGGCGTCCGCGTCCCCTCGGGCCCCCGGTTCGGCGTGGACGGGGCCTTCGAGGGCTACGTCCGGCTCCCGTTCACGGTGGGCGGGCCGGTGGCCGAGGAGGCCGCCGCCCGGCTGGCGGCGGCGGCCCGCATGGTCGCCACGGGGGCGGGCGGCAGCGGGGCGGAGCCGCCGCGCACGTTCGTGGCGTAGCCCCCCCGTACGGATCCCGGTGGCTGCGGCGCTCCGACGGCGTCCTGCGCCCCATCCGGGTCGTCGCCGAGCCGGGCCGGGCGCCGGGGCCCCCTGGGGCGCCCGGTACGCCCGGACCCGAGACCCGCCGGGCCGCCTACGGCGCCTCCGCCGGGACCTCCGGCGACTGCGGGGCGTCCGCCGAGGAGGGCTGGGGCCGGACCTGGAGCGCCCTGCCCGGGACCGCCGGGCCGTCGCCGCCCTGCCCCGGCGCCTGCCGCTCGGGCAGCTGCTCGCGTACCGCCTGCCGGTGGGCGGGGTGCGCGGCGTCGTCGTACGGGTCCGGCGTGGCCGGCACCTGGAGGCGGTGCACGGGCCCCGTCCCGAGCCGCGCGTACCCCCGGCCCGGCGGCAGCTGCGGGGGCGGGGTGGTGTGCGGGGGCAGCCCCAGCACGTCGGCGACCTGCTGGACGGGGGCGGGGCCGAGGACGACCCGGGCGCGGGTGTGCTGCCAGACGGCGTCGTTCAGCAGTTCGAGGTGGTCGAAGTGCTCGGCCACGACCACCGTGACGTGCGCGGCGCGCCCGTGCCGCAGCGGTACCTGGAGCGGGGCGAGGGGATCGGGCCGGCCGTCGGCGGCCGCCAGGTGCGCGAGCACGCTGGGCCGGTCCAGCAGGACCCACAGCGGGCGCCGGGAGTCCTCGGGTGCGGGGCGGCCCGCCTCGCGGGCCCGGTGCGTGGCGATCAGGCGCCGCTCGGTCTCCTGCGCCGCCCACTCGACGGTGGCCAGCGCCCCGCCGGGGCCGCACTCGACGGCGAGGACGCCGGCGCGGCCGGTCAGGCAGGCGTACTCGCCGCTGCCGCCGCCCTCGACGATCATCACGTCGCCGCCGTCCCGCAGGGCCTGGAGGGCGATCGAGCGCAGCAGGGTGGAGGTGCCGCTGCCGGGCTGGCCGACGGCCAGCAGGTGCGGTTCGCCGGAGCGGGGGCCGGTCCGCCAGATCACGGGCGGTACGTCGGACCGCTCCTCCCCCTCCAGGACCGGCAGGGTGCGCTGCACGCCGCCGGGGTCGGTGAAGCCGAGGACGATCTCGCCCGGGGAGGTCACGTACGGCTGGGCGGCGATGTCCGCGGGCAGCGGGGCGAGCACCCGCAGCTCCAGCTGGTTGCCCTCCTCGTCCCAGTCGAAGCGGTACTCCCGGCCGCGCCCGGCCTTGGCGTGCAGCAGGGCCTCGATCCGGGCGCGCGAGGCGCTCTCGCCGTCCGTGAAGTAGGCGGGGTAGCGGATCAGCAGCCGGCTGACCCGGCCCGCCGCGTCGAACTCGTAGCCGCTGAAGGCCTCCTCCCAGGCACCGCCGTGGGTGAACAGCGGGCTCGGGTCCTCCGGGGCGGAGAAGTACGGCACGAGGGCCTCGTACAGCGAGCGGAGCCGCTCGGCCTCGGCTTCGCCGGGCCCGGACGTGGCCGGGGTGCGGTCCCGTCCGTGCCAGGCGGCGGCCGCCATGAGGGTGAGCAGGGCGGCGAGGGGGCCGTAGGGGACGATCGCGACCACGAGGACGCAGGCGGCCCCGAGGAAGAACGCCGGACCGCGCCGCTCCTTGGGGGTCGCGGCCCACGTGCGCCGCGCCGAGGAGGCCAGGACGCGCAGGCCCCGCCCGATGACGATGAGCGGATGCAGGACGTCGGTGGCGCTGTCGGCAGCCGTGCGTGCGAGGTCGCGGCCCCGGGTGAGCGACGCGGTGCCGCTGGTGAGGATGCGGGGGAGGGGGCGCCGGGCCACGGTCGTCTCCTGGAGTCGTGGTGGTGCGGGAACGGTGGCGTCAGGGCCCGGGCGCTGCGGGACGGGCCGGAACCCGGGGGACGGGGCCGCGGGCCTGATCGCGGTGGGCCTAGAGCTTGATCCCGCCGAGCAGGCTCGCCAGGCTGGCCGTACTGGCCGTGATGCTCGGGGCGATCGCGGAGCCGGCGAGGAAGAAGCCGAAGAGCCCGCAGACGAACGCGTGCGTGAGCTTCATCCCGTCCTTCTTGAAGAACAGGAAGCAGATGATGCCGAGCAGGACGACACCTGAGATGGACAGGACCATGTGACGTTCTCCTGACGAGTCGAGGCTCCTGGTGGGTGGTAACGATCACCATCAGTTGTTCCAGGCTCACAGGAAGTATCAATGCGATAAAAGGTGCATCCGGGTGAATACTGTCTTTTTTCACTTGACCGGCCGCTTCTGACTGGCGCCGCCGTCACCCCGCGGTGCGGGCGCGCCGTCGCCCGGCATCCTTGCCTCGGACCGCCCCCGTCATGTCCTCGCACGGGCGCTACCCTGGCGATTCACCCGTACGGATGCAGTGCCGTGCGCCGCCCTGCCCTCCCGGCCTGGGGAAACTCCTGGTGGAAGCGGCGGGGCGCGAGCGGCGCACCGGGTGGCGCGCCGACGGCGGCGTGCCGACGAGCCGGAGACCGAAAGGCGGTACGACCGATGAGCGAGCACCAGGACGCCCCCGACGAGGACGTCATCGAACTGGCCGGCAAGATCTTCGACCTCGCCCGTCAGGGTGAGGCCGCGATGCTGGCCGCCTACCTGGACGCCGGGGTCCCGGCGAACCTCACCAACGACCGCGGCGACACCCTCGTCATGCTCGCCGCCTACCACGGCCACGCCGAGGCCGTCACCGTCCTGCTGGAGCGCGGCGCCGAGGCGGACCGCGCCAACGACCGCGGCCAGACCCCCCTCGCGGGCGCCGTCTTCAAGGGGGAGGAGGCCGTCATCCGCGCGTTGCTCGCCGGCGGCGCCGACCCCCACGCCGGAACTCCCTCCGCCGTGGACACGGCCCGCATGTTCAACAAGGCCGACCTGCTGGAACTCTTCGGAGCCAAGTAGTCCGCTTCCGCCCGTGCGGCGCCCGGCCCCGACGGCCCCGCGACCTCACGGCTTGGTCACGGCGCCCTTAAATGTGGTCGCGGCGCACAAACCGCCTGGGTCATCATGGCGTCGGATTCGATTCGCGGACATGACGGACGGGCAGGGTCGGGCTGGACACGAAGGGTGTGTCCCCACCCACCCCTGCCGCACCGGCCGGCACGGACGCGAAGCACCGACGAGAGTGAGAAGGCAATGGTCTACATCGAGCGGAACCAGACGGCGGACGTCCTCACATGCTGTTACGCGGCTCTGTGAATCCCGATTCCCGGTCGCGTCCCCAGCTTGATTTGAGGCCATTCCCATGTTCGAACCAGTCATAGCGCCGAGCGGCACCCTGCTCGGGCTCCTCCAGCGGGGCCGCGGCGACGGCACGCTGCACGCCCTCGCCGCACCCAGGCCGGAGGCCCTCGCGGCCCTCAACCAGTGCGTGCTGCGCGACCCGCGCCAGGACTGGCAGGTCGAGAACCGCTCCCTGTACTACGCACGCCTCTACCTGGACCTCGACGGCCCCCTCGGCGAGATCGAGGCCCACCTCTTCGGCGCCGAGGACCTCCTCGACGAAGAGGACCACCGGACCGGCCTCGCGCTGTCCGTGCTCGGCCACCTGGCCTCGTACGGCCGGGACGACGCCCTCATGCTGCTGCGCCGCTACGCCGCCTCCGGGGCCAACTGGGCCTGGGCCCTCGACGAGCTCGCCCTGCGCGACGACGACGCGGGACTGCGGTCCCTCGCCGCGCCCGTCCTCGCCCGGTTCCACGCCGGCGCCGAGGGCGAGGCGCTGCTGGCCGCCGCCGTGCGCGACGCCTACGAGCCCCGCCCGTGGGCCCTGTGGGAGGAGCTGCCCGCCCACGCGGGACGCCTGAGCGCCGCCCGCCGGCAGGGCTCCTTCGACCGCTGGCAGCGCCAGATGACCCCCAGCGGCCCCCGCCCGGAGTGGGGCGTCCAGGCCGTCTTCGACTGGGCCGCCGACGGGCTGCGCCGGGGCACCCCGCTCCACGTGCCCGCCGCGCGCTGCCTGGCGGCCGTGGCCGCCCCCGAGGACCGCTCCGCCGTCCTCGCGGCCGCCGCCGGAGCCGGCGGTGAGGCCGCCCGGGCCACCGCCCTGCACCACCTCGTCCTGGCCGAACCGGAGAACCCGGCCGTCCTGGACCTCATCGAAGCCGCCGGGGACGAGCCCGCCGTGGCCGCGTACGAGCGGATGTGCGGCCCCGCCGCCCTCGAACGGGCCCGGCTGTGGGTCCACCGCCCGGACGCCCTGGGAGCGGCCGCCGCGGCCCTCCTGGCCGCACGCGGCGGCCCCGACGACGCCGGCCTGGTCCTGGGGGCCCTGCGCGACACCGTCCGCGGCTCGGGCCCCGACTCGATCCGCCTCTTCGCCCTGGTCGACGGCGCGGGCCGGCTCTCCATCGGCTGCGCGGCGCCGGTCCTGCGCCACGTCTACCGCGAGACGGCCTCCTCCCACCTGCGCGGGCGCGCCGCCCGCGCACTGGCCGCCACCGACCCCACCTTCGCGGCGGGCTTCGCCGTCGAGTGCCTCTGGGACTGCGAGGAGACCACCCGAGAGGTGGCCGCCCGGCACGCCGAGACGGCCGACGCCCGGGTCGCCCCCCGGCTGCGCCGCCTGGCCGCGGACCCGGCGGAGGAGGAGGACGTCCAGTCGGCCGTCCGCAGCCGCATCACCCCCGAGTCGGCGGTGTGACCCCGGGCCCCCTCCGGGGGCTCCGCCCCGCGCCCGCCGGCGTCCCGGTCGCGCGAGCGGCGCGGCCGGCGGGCGGGTAGGGCCTCAGCAGGGAACGAAGCGGACCCGCACGCCGGGACGGGCCTGGGCCGCCGCGTCCAGGGCCCGGCCGCGCGGGACCACGCCGACCACCGGATAGCCGCCCGTCACCGGGTGGTCGGCCAGGAAGACCACCGGAAGCCCGTCCGGCGGCACCTGCACCGCCCCCAGCACCATGCCCTCGCTCGGCAGCTCCCCGCCCCGTGCCCGGGCCAGCGCCGGGCCGGCCTCCGTGCGCAGGCCGATCCGGTTGGACGCCGGGGACACCCGGTACGCCGAGGACAGCAGCGCCGCCCGCGAAGCCGGCGTGAACCAGTCCGCCCGAGGGCCCGGCCGCAGCGGGAGCACCAGCTCGGCGACCGGCGGCCCCGGCGGGGCCACCGCGTCGGCGGCGGACACCGGGTCCCGGCCCGGGGCACCCACCGCGAGGACGGCCCCGGCCGACAGCGGCGGCGGCCCCAGCCCCGACAGCAGGTCCGTCGAGCGGCTCCCCAGCACCACCGGCGCGGCGAACCCTCCCCGCACCGCGACGTAGCTGCGCACCCCGAGCTCCGCCCGGCCCACGTCCAGCTCCGCCCCCGCGCGCAGCCGCACCGGCGCACCCCAGGCCGCCGGGCGCCCGCAGACGCGTACCGCGCAGGGCGCGCCCGTCACCGC
Source organism: Streptomyces sp. NPDC048352 (assembly GCF_040651895.1). NCBI lineage: Bacteria > Bacillati > Actinomycetota > Actinomycetes > Kitasatosporales > Streptomycetaceae > Streptomyces > Streptomyces sp. NPDC048352. The sequence continues at coordinate 26,375 of NZ_JBEZKZ010000015.1, read as the reverse complement.
GACCGTCACCGGGGCCAGGGCCCGCAGCCGGACCCCGTCGAGGGTGGTCTCCAGGGTGGCCGCCCCGGCCGGGTTGCCCAGCAGCCGGTTGGCCAGGGCGTGCGCGCCGGCGTCCAGCGCCCCCGACCGGGGGACACCCAGGTGGGCGTACCCGGCGCGGCCCAGGTCCTGGACGGTGGTCAGCGCGCCGGCCCGCTCCACCAGCAGCCCGTTCACGCGCCCGCCTCCTCGAACCGGACCCGCACCCCGGGCGCGAACAGCGCCGCCGGCTCCCGCGCGGGATCCCACAGCACCGCGTCCGTCGAGCCGATCAGCTGCCAGCCGCCGGGGGAGGAGCGCGGGTAGACCCCCGCGTACTCGCCCGCCAGGGCCAGCGAGCCCGCCGGGACCGCCGTACGGGGCGTGGCGCGCCGGGGCAGCCACAGGTGCTCCGGAAGTCCCGTGAGGTAGCCGAAGCCGGGCGCGAACCCGCAGAAGGCGACCCGGAAGACGATCCCCCCGACCAGCTCCGCCACCTCCCGCTCCGCCACCCCCCAGGCACCGGCCGCCACGGCCAGGTCCGGGCCGTCGTACCGCACGGGGACGGTGACCAGCGGCCCCTCGGCCTCCGCGAGCGGCGGCACCTCCCAGCGCGCGATCCGCGCCGCCAGCGCGTCCGGGTCCGGTACGCCGTCCAGCAGCACGGTCCGGGCGGCCGGCACCACCTCCCGTACGCCGCCCAGCTCGCCCGCGTCCCGACGCCGCAGCAGCTCGGCGTGGAGCGCCGCCACCTCCCCGGCGGAGTCCACCTCGACCAGCAGCGCCTCCCGGCCCACCGCCAGCGCCCTCACGCGAAGGCCTCCACCCGCACCCCGGCCCCCTCCAGCGCCTCCCGCACGCGCCGGGCCAGCCCCGCCGCGCCAGGGGTGTCCCCGTGCAGGCACAGCGAGCGCGCCGGCACCGCCACGGGGGAGCCGTCGGCGGCGCTCACCGTCCCCTCGGCGGCCATCCGCACCGCCCGCCCGACCACCGCGTCGGGCTCGTGCAGCACCGCCCCCGGCTCCCCGCGCGGCACCAGCGTGCCGGCCGGCGTGTACGCCCGGTCGGCGAAGGCCTCCGGCACCGCCTCCAGCCCGGCCTCCGCGGCGGCCGCCAGCAGCAGCGACCCGGGCAGGCCCAGCACCGGCAGCCCGGCCTCCCCGGCGGCCAGCCGGACCCCCGCGACCACCGCGGCGGCCTGGCCGGCGTCATGGACGGTGCGGTTGTACAGCGCGCCGTGCGGTTTCACGTACGACACCCGGGACCCGGCCGCCCGAGCGAACACCTCCAGCGCCCCGATCTGGTAGGCCACCTCGGCCGCCAGCTCCCCGGGCGGCACGTCCATCGACCGCCGCCCGAAGCCCGCCAGGTCCCGGTACGAGACCTGCGCACCGATCCGTACGCCCCGCCCGGCGGCCAGTTCGCAGACCCGGCGCATGATCGACGGGTCCCCGGCGTGGAAGCCGCAGGCCACGTTGGCGCTCGTGACCACCGCCAGCAGCGCCTCGTCGTCGGTCAGCGTCCAGCGTCCGAAGCCCTCGCCCAGGTCGGCGTTCAGGTCGATCCGGGGTGTGATCATGGCAACCATGCGGTGAGCGTAGAACAGCGGCCGCGCCGCGCCCCCCGCCGCCGGGGACCGATCCGGCCGAACCGTGCCGTTTGGGATGTTGTCCGTGTCACCGCCTACTCTTTCCGTCGTGACTTTCCCAGCCCCGGCGAAACCCCTTCCGTCCCCGGCGCCGGGCCCGGCCGCCGACGAGGGCCTCGCCCGGCGGCTGCGCGCCCTCGCCTGCACCGCCCCGCTGCACGACCTCGACGTCCGCAAGGCCAACCTGGCCGGCGAGTACGGGGTCTACGCGATGGCGGAGGTCGCGCTGTCCGCGATCGACCTGGTCACGCTGAACATGGACTTCGACACCGGCGCCGACCACGAGCAGATAGTGGCCCGGCTGCTGCCGCGCGTCGCCGCCCAGGCCCCCGCGAGGCCGGCCGCCGAACACGAGCGGGTCGCCCGCTGGGTGCTGGAGAACCTGATCAACGTCGGCAGCGTGGACCGCGGCTTCCGCGCGATCTACGGCACCTTCGGGCCCGACGGGGTGTACGTCCGCCGCGACTACGACTTCAAGCTGATCGAGGAGGTGCCCGGCCACGGCGGCGCGGTGTACCTGCGCACCACCGACGAGGCGGTCAACGTCCTGGTCGGCGCCCTCGACACGGACGTCACCAGCGCGCAGATCGCCGCCGAGGTCAAGCTGGAGGTGCTGATCAGCCGGGGCCGGCTGGCGGACGCCCAGCTCGCCGCCGAGCAGGCCCGCTACCGGACCGTCCAGTACGCCGAGACCCTGCGCCGCACCCTCGACGCGACCCGGCGCAACGTCCGCGCGGTGGACTGGCTCCAGGCCGTACCCGACATGATCGCCGAGGCCCTGGACCACGTCGCCGACCGCTACCGGCACGAGAACGCGATCCTGACCAACATCCGCAGGGCCCGCGACGAGGCCGAGGACCCCGAGAACAAGCGGCGCGCCGCCGAGCTGGTCGACATCGTCAAGGACTGCATCCGCCGGCACACCCAGCTCCAGTCGCGGCTGCTGGACGCCGGCCCCCTCTTCCGCGCCGAGCAGGACCGCCAGGCCTTCGCCGCGCCCGCCCCGCGCTCCGGCATCGACCTGTACGGGCAGCTCGTCGCGCCCCTGCTGCCGCTCCCGCTGGAGGGGGCCACCCGGGTCACCGACGCCTTCTTCGCCGCCGGAACCGGGCTGCGCACCCCCGTCTCGGTGCGGGTCGCGGACCTGGTGGACATACTCCTCACCCCGCCCGTGGAACGGGAGCACCTCGGCGCCGAGATGCCCGAGCCGGACCTCATCGCCACCCCCGACGACAGCCGCTTCAGCGAGGAGCAGCTCGCCGCCGCCAACCAGCTCCTGGACCTGCCCCACGACGCGCCGCGCCGGCTCTCCGGCCTCCTCGCCGAGGCCAGGCGCGACGACCCCGACCTGCCCTACCTGGTGGCGCTGCTGGCCGTCCACGCGGCGAGCCCGGCGGTGGGCACGGCGTACCGCCAGGGCGAGGAGCGGCTGCTGTTCGCGGTGGACGACGGCACCCGGCTCGACGACCCGGAGTTCGGCGGCGCCGACCTGATCGTCGGCACCGCCCTCCTGGACGCCGCGGGCATGGCCGCCGCCCGCTCGGAGGCGTCATGACCCCGCACGCCCGGCGCACACCGGCCTCCGCGCCTCCCCGCCACCCCGGGTGCGCCGCCGTCCGCGCACGCCCCGGCGGCGGCCGGCCGACGGCCGGCGAAGCCGCCGCCCGATCCACCACCCGCCACCGCACCGCCCGTGCCCGCACCGCCCGTACCGCCGAGGAGAGCCACCCGTGAGCGACCACCGCGCCGAGCACACCGCCTGGAGCGAGGGGCAGCCCGCGTGGAGCGAGCCCGACGCGCCGTCGGCCCCCGTCTCGCCCACCCCCGCAGGGGCCCTCACGCCGGCCGACGCCGCCGACGCGGCCCGGCTCGTCGGCTTCGGACTCCAGCCCAAGCTGCTGCCCGCCCGTGACGCCGAGTACGCCGAACTGCTGCGCCGCTACCGCGAGGACCCCGCCTTCGGGCGGCTCGCCGACGCCGTCGCCACCGGCCTCGGACTCGTCGTCCTGGAGGTGTCCCCCCGCGCCGGGATGGCCGTGGCCGCCGGCGAGGACTCCGTCTTCGCCGTACGCATGGGCGACTACGCCCGCCGCACCTCCGCCGACGGCGGCGACCGCTTCCTGCACGGCCTCGCCCACCTCGCCGTCGCCGCCCTCGCCTTCCCCCGCCCCGAGGACCTCGCCGACGACGGCTACATCGGCCGCGTCACCGTCAACGGCGTCGACGCGTTCGTCCGCCAGACCTGCCGCCGCCTGGAGGAGCGCGCCGAGGAGCTCGGCGAGAACACCGACCCCGCCTCCGGCTCCCCGCAGCTGGAGGCCGCCTGGCGGGTCTACGCCCGCCGCAGCGCGACCGGCGCCACGAAGGACGCCCGCCGCCTGGCCGGCTCCACCACCGGCATCGTCGGCAAGGCCGCGGCCTTCCTCACCGAGTCCGGGTTCCTCCAGCGCACCGGCGACGACGCCGGCGGCACCTACCGCACCACCCCCCGCTACCAGCTCCAGGTCCGCGACATGGCGGGCACCGCGGCGATGGCCGAACTCCTCGAACTCGGCGTGGTCCCCGTCAGCGACGGCTCCGCCACCCTCCTGCCGCCGCCCGAGGGCGACGACCTGGAACTCGCGGCCGACGCGGGCCTGCCCTTCCACGCCTGAGCACCCAGCCTTCCGTAAACCACGAGAGACCGCGAGAACCCGCCGCCATGTACGAGCTGTCCCGGATCCGCCTCTACTCCATCGGGCCCGCCGGCGCGCGCTACGCCGACACCGTGCTCGACCTGCGCGGAGTCGGCGAGCCGGTGCCCCATCCGGCGCCCGCCCAGGCGGAGTTCTTCGAAGAGGAGCCCACGGGCCCGCTCCGGCGCCCCGCGCCCGCCGGCGTGCTCTTCCTGGAGAACGGCGGCGGCAAGTCCGTCCTGCTCAAGCTGATCTTCTCGGTGATGCTCCCCGGCCACCGCAACACCCTCGGCGGCGCCAGCTCCGGCGTGCTGCGCAAGTTCCTGCTCGCCGACGACTGCGGGCACGTCGCCCTGGAATGGCAGCACACCCAGACCGGCGAGTGCGTCGTGGTCGGCAAGGTCAGCGAATGGCGCGGACGCCAGGTCTCCAACGACCCCCGCAAGTTCGCCGAGGCCTGGTACTCCTTCCGCCCCGGCCCGGGCCTGAGCCTGGACAGCCTCCCCGTCGCCGAGGCCACCTCCGTCCGCCCGCCCGTCGAGGGCGCCTCGGGCGCCCAGGGCCGGCGCCGCACCATGAAGGGCTTCCGCGACTCCCTCACCGAGGCCGGGAAGGCCTACCCGCACCTGGAGGTGTACTGGGAGGAGATCCACGACCGGTGGAACGAGCACCTCACCGAGCTCGGCCTCGACCCCGAACTCTTCCGCTACCAGCGCGAGATGAACGCCGACGAGGGCGAGGCCGCCGGCCTCTTCGCGGTCAAGAAGGACTCCGACTTCACCGACCTGCTGCTGCGCGCGGTCACCGACACCCGCGACACCGACGGCCTCGCCGACCTGGTCCACGGCTTCGGCAACAAGCTCGGCCGCCGCGCCGAGCTGATGGCCGAACGCGAATTCACCGCCGGCTCCGTGGACCTGCTCACCCGGATCGTGGAGGCCGCCGAGGCCCGCTCCCGGCTGCGCGACGTCCACGCCGGCGCCGAGCGCCGTACGCGGACCCTCGCCCGGCGGCTGTCCGCCCGCGCCGCCGAGGAGCGCGGCCGCGCCGCCGACCTCGCGCAGCGGGTCACCGGCGCCGCCCACGAGGTCACCGCCGCCGAGGCACAGCGGGCCCGCAGCGCAGCCGTCTCCGCCGAACTCGCCTACCGCCACGCCTCCCTGGCGCTGACCGTCGCCGACAAGGCCGCCGCCGCGCAGCGCCGTGAACTCCTCGAAGCGCGCACCCTGCACTCCGCCTGGCAGGCCGCCGAAACCGTGCTGCGCCACCGCGCCGCCGCCGACCGCTCCGCGCGGGTCGCCGCCGCCATCCTGGAGGCCGAACGGGACGCCGCCCCGGCGCTGGCCGCGCGCGCCACCGCCGCCGCCCAGCTGGTACGGGCCCTGCACACCGCTGCCGAGCAGGGGGAGCGGGCCGCCAACGAGGAGGAGGAGCGCTCCGCCGAACTGCAGTCCCTCGGCGAGAGCGCCCACCGCGACGCCACATCCGCCGCCACCGCCGCCCAGCGCGCCCGCAGCGAGGCCGAGCACCTGCGCGCCCGGCTCGCCGAGGTCGAGCAGGAGACCGCGGACGCCGTCCGGGCCGGCTGGCTGGACGACACCGCGCCCGACGCCGACCCGGCCCGTGCCGCGCTCGCCGCCAGCGACGCCGAGAAGGCCGCCGTGGCCGCGTGGGAGGAGTCCCGCGAGGCCGCCAGGGCCGCCGCCGATGCCGCCCGCGAGGCGGCCTCCGCGGAGTCCCGCGCCGAGCTCACCGCGGCCCGCGCCGCCGACGCCGCCGACGCGGCCGAGGCCGCGCACGCCGCGGAGCACCGCGCCGCCGAGTCCCTGGCCGCGTCCCCGCGGCTGGCGGAGCTCCTGGGCCTCCCGTCCGTCCCCGAGACCTTCCTCCCGCACCCGCGCGCCGGCCGGGCCGCCGACTCCGCCGATGCCGCCGGGGCGGGCTCGGGGGCCGGTACGCCGGCCGGAGCCGGGCGCGGTTCGGCCGGGCACGGTCCGGCGGGCCACGGTCCGGCCGGGCAGGACCCGGCCCCGGCCGCCGGCGCCCCCGGCCGCGGGGGCGCCACCGCCACGGCCGACGCCGGTGCGCCCGCCCGCCCCGCGGCCGCCGGGCTCACCGCCGAGGACCTCGACCGCAACGCCGACACCCTCCGCGAACTGCTGGCCGACACCGTCGGCTCGGCCGAACGCCACCTGTTCGAGCTGCGCACCGCCGCCGCCGACGACGCCCGCATCCTCGGCGCGCTCGGCGACGGCGGCCTGCTGCCGCCCGGCCCCGACGTCCTGGCCACCGTCGAGTACCTCGGCGAGCACGGCATCCCGGCCCTGCCGGGCTGGCGCTACCTCGCCCAGTCCGTCGACCCCGCCGACCACGCCGCCGTCCTCGCGGCCCGCCCCGAACTCGTCGACGGCGTCGTCATCACCGACCCCGACACCCACGCCCGGGCCCGCGAGGTGCTCTCCGGAGCGGCCCTGCTGCCCCGCTCCACCGTCGCCGTCGGCACCGCCGCCGCCCTGCTGGCCCCGGTGCCGCCGGCCGACGGCGCTTCGGCGGTGTCCGGCATCTTCATCGTCCCGCCGAACCCGGCCATGCACGACGAGCACGCCGCCGACGAGGAGCGCCAGGCGCTGCGCGCCCGGGCCACCGCCCGCGACGGCGAGATCCGCGACCTGGCCGCCCGCCTCGCCGGCGACCGCGAGCTCGCCGCCCGCCTCGCCTCCTGGCGCACCGGCTGCCCTGCCGGCCGGCTCGCCGAACTGGCCCGGCAGGCCGAGGTCGCCCGGGCGTTCGCCGAGGAGGCCGACGCCGAGCTGGCGGAAGCCCGTACCGTACGCGCCGAGGCCGAGGAGGCCGCCGCCGACGCCGCCCGCGTCCGCGACGAGCGCCAGGACACCGCCCAGCGCGCCCGCCGGGCCGCCGACGCCCTCGCCGGCCTCGCCCACCGCCTGCGCGAACGCTCCGCCTGGCAGGCCCGGGTACGCGAACTCGCCGAAGAGGCCGCCGAGTCCGAAGCCCGCGCCGAAGCGTGCCTGGACCGCGCCCGCGCCGCCGACGAGGACCGCCGCGCCGCCCAGCGCGCCGCCGACGACGCCCGCCGCACCGCCCGCGCCCTGCGCGCCGAACGCGCCGAGATCGCCGGAGCCCCCGACCCCCTCCCGGAGGACGACGGCACCGTCAGGGCGCCGCTGCCCGACCTCCGCGAGGCCTACCGCGCCGCCTCCCAGCTCTACGAGAAGGTCGGCGTCGGCGCCGACCTGCGCGCCGAACAGGCCCGCGCCGAGAGCGACGAGAGCGCCGCCCTCGCCGAACTCGACCGGCTCACCAACAAGGTCCGCACCCGCGCCGCCCAGCTCCTCGAAGGCACCGACGGAGCCGACGGCCCCTCCCGGCAGGCCGCCGCCGCCCGCGCCGAGGCCCTCGTACAGATGCTGGAATCCCGCGCGTCCGCCGCGAGCGAGCAGCTCGGCCGGCTGCGCGGCGAAGCCGAACGCCACGCCCCCGCCGAGGGCGAGGCGCACACCGAGCTGCCCGAGGAACTGGTCCCGGCCGACGTCGAACAGGCCCAGGGCCTGCTGCGCAGCGCCACCGCCCAGCTCGCGGCGCACTCCGCCGCCGTGGAATCCGCCCGCGCCGCCCACGCCGACCTGCTGCGCGCCCACCGCGCCGCCGAGGACGGAGCCGGCGGTTTCGACGAGACCGCCGCCCTGCTGCGGGACCTGCTGCGCGACCACACCCACCCGGAGGACGAGCAGGAGCCCGCGGCCCACCCCGGCACCCTGGAGGAAGCCCGGCAGTCCGCCGCCGAGGCCCGCCGCTCCCTGCGGGCCTGCGCCGCCGACCTCTCCGCCGCCGAGTCCGCGGTGCGCGAGGCGAGCGACGTCCTGGTGCGGCACGCCAACGCCACCCGGTACGAGCAGGTGCGCACCCCCGCCCGCCAGCAGATCCGCGAACTGCCCGCCTCCGCCCTGCCCGAGCACGCCGCCGCCTGGGCCGCCGCGTTCGCCCCCCGGCTGCGCGTGCTCACCGACGAGCTCGCGCAGCTGGAGCGCAACCGCGACAGCATCGTCGACCGGCTGCGCGGCCTCGTGGAGTCCGCCCTGGCCACCCTCCGCTCCGCCCAGCGCCTGTCCCAGCTGCCCGAGGGCCTCGGCGAATGGTCGGGGCAGGAGTTCCTGCGGATCCGCTTCGAGGAGCCGGACCAGGCCACGCTCACCGAGCGGCTCGGCGAGGTCATCGACGAGGCCACCCGCGCGGCCGTGAAGAAGAACAGCGCCGCCTCCTTCGGCGAGGGCCGCCGCGACGGCATGTCCCTGCTCCTGCGGGGCGTCCAGGCCGCCCTCGAACCCAAGGGGATCTCCGTCGAGATCCTCAAGCCCGACGCCGTCCTGCGCGCCGAGCGGGTCCCCGTCGGCCAGATGGGTGACGTCTTCTCCGGCGGCCAGCTGCTCACCGCCGCCATCGCCCTCTACTGCACGATGGCCGCGCTGCGCAGCAACGACCGGGGCCGCGACAAGCACCGCCACGCGGGCACGCTCTTCCTCGACAACCCGATCGGGCGCGCCAACGCCACGTACCTGCTGGAGCTCCAGCGGGCCGTCTCGGACGCGCTCGGCGTGCAGCTGCTGTACACGACGGGCCTCTTCGACACCACGGCCCTCGCCGAGTTCCCGCTGGTCATCCGGCTGCGCAACGACGCCGACCTGCGCGCGGGGCTGAAGTACATCAGCGTCGAGGAGCACCTGCGCCCGGGCCTGCCGCAGCAGTCCCCGGAGGGCGAGACGATCCACGGCGAGATCACCGCCACCCGCATGTTCCGCAGGGCCGGCGCCTCCTGACCCGCCCGCGGCGCCGCCCGCCGGACCGCCCCCGCACGGGCCGCCGGTCAGCGGGCGGTGCGGCGGTGGACCGGTATGCCCCCGGCCAGGGGAGCGGCCGCCAGACGGCCCTCCTGGCCGGCCGTCCGGCCCCGCCAGGGCTCGCGCGCGGCGGTGCCCGGCTCCGACAGGACACCGTGCCGCTGGTTCCACATCTGCCGGGTGATCCACACGTCCAGCACCGCCCAGGTGGCCACGACCGTCGCCGCTATCCCGATGAGCACCATCGGGAAGGCGAGCCACGACCCGGTCACCGCGAGGAAGAAGGCGATCGTGGCCTGCGTCAGCGTCACGGCCACGACCAGCACCGCCCGCACCGCCGACGCCCGCACCGGATCGGGCATGCGCCGCCGACGGGCCGGCGCCTCCACCCACAGGCCCCGTCCCGGAGCCTCGGCCGCCGTACCGTCCTCGTCGTACATCCTCATCGTCCGCTCACTCCCCGCCCCGCGGTCCGCCGTCGCCGCGCCCGCGATCGCCCCCGGCGCTCCGCTCCGCCCTACCTGTCAGACGATCGGACGCGCCCGGAGATTCCCGTATACCGGACCCGGAACACAGAATTCCAGCCATCCGTCCGAACATCGGAACTGACAGCCCACCAAGTGTCATCTGCCACATATCGGGCGGGACTTGCCCGGAAGTGTCGGACAACTGGTGATCTTCGCCCGGAAGGCAGGCCGAAAACGTCCGGACACCTCTGCGAAGCCGCTCCGTGGCAGTAGTAGGCTCACGCCGTTTAAATGACGGAACACCGACCTCTGACAACGGGGTTGAGCTGGGGGAGGCTGGGGAGGCCATGCGCTTTCGCGGGAAGTCCATCCGCCGGAAGATCGTGGCGTTGCTCCTGGTGCCGCTCGTCTCCCTGACCGCCCTCTGGGGCTTCTCGACGGTCATCACCGGCCGGCAGGCCGTGCAGCTGCTCGACGTCGCGTATGTCATCAAGAAGGTCGGCTACCCCATGGAGGACGTCGTACGCGTCGTCCAGAAGGAACGCCGCCAGACCCTGGTCGTCCTCGGCGACCCCCGCGCGTCCGCCGCCACCGCCGAACTCACCAAGAGCCGCACCGCGACCGACACGATGGTCCGGTCCATCACCGCGAACGCCCTCGACCCCGAGGTCTCCGACGAGCTCAGCCCGCAGGCCCGCCAGCGCCTGAAGTCGATCCTCGAAGCCCTGCAGGGCATCACCGCGCTGCGCCGCTCGGTCGACCAGGGCGCCGTCAACCCCGGCCAGGCCCTGGACCTCTACAGCCGGCTCGTCGACCCCTGCTACGAGTTCCTGATGAACCTCCACGCGCTGGAGAACGTCGAGATGGACAAGCAGGGGCGCGCCCTCGTCGGCATCACCCGCGCCCGCGAGACGCTCTCCCGCGAGGACGCGGTCATCGCCTCCGCCCTCGCCGCCGGCAACGTCCCCGCCGCCGACGTCCGGCACGTCTCCGACCTGGCGGCCAACCGCCGCCTGCTGTACGAGTTCAACCTCGCGATCCTGCCGTCCGACGACCGCAAGCTCTTCGGGCAGTACTGGAACGGCGCCCAGACCAAGGCGCTGCGCGACGCGGAGGAACGGTTCATCACCGGCGGCGCCGGCAAGAACCCCCGGGTGACCGCCGCCCAGTGGGACGAGGCCGCCAACAAGGTCCTCGGCGACCTCGCCGTCATGGGCACCGCCGCCGGCGACCGCTACCAGCACCGCGTCGAGCCGGTCGCCACCGGCGTCGTCGTCCAGGCCGCCGTGGCCGGCGTCCTCGGCTTCATCGCCCTCGTCGTCTCCCTCGTGATGTCTGTGCGCATCGGCCGCGACCTGATCCGGGACCTGTCCCGGCTCCGCAAGGAGGCCCACGAGGCCTCCGGCGTGCGGCTGCCCAGCGTCATGCGCCGCCTCGCCGCCGGCGAGACGGTCGACGTGGAGACCGAGGCGCCCCGCCTGGAGTTCGAGAAGGACGAGGTCGGCCAGGTCGGCCTGGCCCTCAACAGCCTCCAGCGCGCCGCCGTCGAGGCCGCCGTCAAGCAGGCCGAGCTGCGCCGCGGGGTCTCCGAGGTGTTCGTCAACCTGGCCCGCCGCAACCAGGTGCTGCTGCACCGCCAGCTGACCCTGCTCGACACCATGGAACGGCGCACCGAGGACACCGAGGAACTCGCCGACCTCTTCCGCCTCGACCACATGACCACCCGCATGCGCCGCCACGCCGAAGGCCTGGTGATCCTCTCCGGCGCCGCGCCCTCCCGCCAGTGGCGCAAGCCCGTCCAGCTGATGGACGTCGTACGGGCCGCCGTGGCCGAGGTCGAGGACTACGAGCGCATCGAGGTGCGGCGCCTGCCCCGCATCGGCATCGAGGGCCCCGCCGTCGCCGACGTCACCCACCTCGTCGCCGAACTCCTCGAGAACGCCACCGTGTTCTCGCCCCCGCACACCGCCGTCCAGGTCCACGGCGAACGCGTGGCCAACGGCTTCACCCTGGAGATCCACGACCGCGGCCTCGGCATGAACCCGGAGGCGCTGCTCGACGCCAACCTCCGGCTCGCCGAGACCCCCGAGTTCGAGCTCTCCGACACCGACCGCCTGGGCCTGTTCGTGGTCAGCCGCCTCGCGCGCCGCCACAACGTCAGGGTCGTCCTCCAGCCCAGCCCCTACGGAGGCACCACCGCGGTGGTCTTCCTCCCCGCGGACCTGCTCACCGACGCCCCCGACACCAACGGCACCGGCATCCGCCTCGACGCCGTGAAGGGCGTCCGGGGCCTGCGGACGGGCCCCGGCGCCAAGAGCTCCGCGCGGCCCGGACCTACCGCCCTCGACCGGGCGCAGTCGGCCCGCCCGCTGCCCGCCGGGGTGCTCAACGGCCCCGTCGAGCTGGAGGGCCCCCTCGGCCTCCTCGACCTGGACGGCCTCGACGGCCCCGACGGCCTCCACGGCGCCGCCGGGCTGGACGAGGTGGCCACCGGCATATCCGGCCTCACCGGCGTCGGCGGGCGCCCGCCCATGGCCACCCTCGACGACGAGACCCCGCCCGGCGGCATCCCGCGCAGCGCCCTGTTCGGCACCGGCTCCGCGGACCGCCCCCACGGCGGCCGCCCGCACGGCGAGCGGCACGCCGAGCGCGGCCCCTGGAAGCGCGACCGGGGCCGCGACCGCGACCGGGAGCCGCTGGCCCCCACCGGCCCGGTCCGCGTGGAACACCCCCGGCCCGAGCCGGCGCACCCCGACGGCCCCCGCACCGGCGGCGCCGTCCCGCTGCCCCGCCGCCGCCCCACGCCCACCCTGGTCGCCGAGCACGGCCGCCGCGTCGAGCCCCGCCCGGCCGCCGTGAAGGCCCCGGCCCAGCCGCGCCCGGGCCCCGACGAGCCCGGCACGGGCGGCCTGCCCCGGCGGGTCCGCCAGGCGAACCTCGCACCACAGCTCAAGAACGCCCCGGCACCCGCCGCGGCACAGCCCGCCGCGGACCCGGTGACCGACCGGGACGCGGAGGACGTACGCACGCGCATGTCCGCCCTCCAGCGCGGCTGGACGGCGGGCCGCGACCAGCACGCACAGCAGCAGTCCGAGACCGAGGCCGGCCGCACCGGCGCCGGTCCCGCGCACGAGAACGAAGGGGACGGTCGATGACCGCACCGCAGACCGGAAACGACACCAGGGGCCGCGGCTCCGGCCCGCTCAACTGGCTCCTCGACGAACTCGTCGACAAGGTCGGCAGCATCCGCAAGGCGGTGGTCCTCTCCGGCGACGGCCTGCCGACGGGCAGCTCCAAGGACCTGACCCGGGAGGACAGCGAGCACCTGGCCGCCGTGGCCTCCGGCTTCCACAGCCTCGCCAAGGGCGTCGGCCGCCACTTCGAATCCGGGCGGGTCCGCCAGACGGTGGTCGAACTGGACGAGGCCTTCCTCTTCGTCATGGCCGCGGGCGACGGCAGCTGCCTGGCCGTGCTCTCCGACTCCGACTCCGACGTCGGCCAGGTGGCGTACGAGATGACGCTCATGGTCAAGCGCGTAGGCGACCACCTGGCGACCGCCCCGCGCTCCGGGCTGCCAGCCGGAGGGTGAGTCGGACGGCATGAGCGATCCAGGCCAGGACCACCCCCCGACCGCCCCTCTGACGCCCGAGCCCGGCCACTGGTTCGACGACGACGCGGGTCCCGTCGTACGCCCCTACGCCATGACCCGCGGCCGGACCAGCCACGCCGCCCAGCACCGCCTCGACCTGATCGCGCTCGTCGTCGCGGAAGCGGCGGCCGACGATCCGGTCTGGGACATGACCCTCTCCCCGGAACACGCCCACATCCTCGGGCTGTGCCGGGAACGCCCCCAGTCGGTCGCGGAACTCGCCGCGGACCTCGACCTCGCCATCGGCGTCGTCCGGGTCCTGATCGGCGACCTCGTCGACGAGGAACTGGTCCACGTGACCAGGCCGGTCCCGCCGGCCGAACTGCCCGATGAATCCATTCTGCGTGAGGTGATCGATGGCCTTCGGGCGCTCTAGCCGCACCGGCGCGATGCATGCCGTCTCGCCGGTCGAGCCGCTGACCCTGAAGATCCTGGTCGCGGGCGGTTTCGGGGTGGGCAAGACCACCCTGGTCAGCGCGGTCAGCGAGATCCGGCCGCTGCGGACGGAGGAGCGGCTGTCCGAACCGGGCGCCGCCGTGGACGACACCGGGGGAGTGGAGCAGAAGAGCACCACGACCGTGGCCATGGACTTCGGCCGCATCACCCTCCGCGAGGACCTGGTGCTGTACCTCTTCGGCACGCCCGGACAGGACCGCTTCTGGTTCCTGTGGGACGAGCTGGCCCAGGGCTCCCTCGGCGCCGTCGTGCTGGCCGACACGCGCCGGCTCGCCGACTGCTTCGCCGCGATCGACTACTTCGAGCGGCGCGGCATCCCCTTCGTCGTCGCGGTCAACTGCTTCGACGGGGCCGAGCGCCATCCGGTGGTGACCGTACGGGAGGCGCTCGACCTCGATCACGAGGTGCCGGTGCTGCTGTGCGACGCGCGCGACCGGGAGTCCGTCAAGGACGTCCTGGTGGGAGTCGTGGAGCACGCCATGTCGCTCGCGCGGGCCCGCCGCAGGAGCATGAGCGCCTCGTCCTGAGGCAAGGGCCCCGCACAGGGAGGCGGCCCGTACCCCCGCCGACTGGGGTACGGGCCGCAGCTCTCATGGGGGGTCACGGAGCCCCGGTCGCCGCGGGACTGTGGAGAGAGTGTGAACCCGCCGCCCGGGGCCGTCAAGCACTCTGACGGCAGCACTTCTCCGCACGCCCTCACCGCACGGCCACGACCGCCGATCCGTGTCCGAACAGCCCCTGGTTCGCGGTGATCCCGGCCCGCGCCCCCGGCACCTGGCGCGCCCCGGCCGTGCCCCGCAGCTGCCACGTCAGCTCGCACACCTGGGCGATGGCCTGGGCCGGTACCGCCTCCCCGAAGGAGGCCAGCCCCCCGCTCGCGTTGACCGGCATCCGCCCGCCGAGCGCCGTCGCCCCCTCCCGGACCAGCTTGGCCCCCTCGCCCTCCCCGCACAGCCCGAGGTCCTCGTACCACTCCAGCTCCAGCGCGGTGGACAGGTCGTACACCTCGGCCAGCGACAGGTCCCCGGGCCCCAGCCCCGCCTCCTCGTACGCGGCGCGCGCGATCGAGGCCCGGAAGGAGCCGGCCGCGGGCTCCACGGCCACCGCCGAGTCGGTGGCGATGTCCGGCAGGTCCAGCACCGTACGCGGATACGTGGGCGTCACCGTCGACACCGCCCGGATCCGCACCGGGTCCGCCACCCCGCGCGCCCGCGCGAAGTCCATGCTGCTCAGCACCAGCGCCGCGCCCCCGTCGGAGGTGGCGCAGATGTCCAGCAGCCGCAGCGGATCCGCCACCACCGCCGAGGCCGCGACCTCCCCGGCGGTGACCGCCTTGCGGTAGCGGGCGTTCGGGTTGTGCGCCCCGGCCGCCGAGTTCTTCACCTTGACCAGCGCGAAGTCCTCGGCCGTGTCCCCGTGGAGCGCCATCCGGCGGCGGGCGTACAGCGCGAAGTAGGCGGGGTTGGTGGCCCCCAGGACGCGGAACCTCAGCCAGTCGGGATCGTCCGGCCGCTCACCGCCGGCCGGGGCGAAGAACCCCTTCGGCGCGGCGTCGGCACCCACCACCAGCACCACGTCCGCCAGCCCGGCGAGGATCTGCGCCCGGGCCGTCCCGATGGCCTGGGCCCCGGAGGCGCAGGCCGCGTACACGCTCGTCACCCGGGCGCCCTGCCAGCCGAGCGCCCGCGCGAAGGTGGCCCCCGCGACGTAGCCCGGGTAGCCGCCGCGCACGGTGTCGGCGCCGACCACGGACGGCACGTCGCCCCACTCCAGCCCGGCGTCGGCGAGCGCCGCCCGGGCGGCGGCCCGCCCGTACTCCACGAAGCTGCGGCCCCACTTGCCCCACGGGTGCATGCCGGCCCCCAGCACGGCCACGTCCTCGCTCACCGGTCCCCTTCCACCGGCTTGAACTGCCAGGTCAGCCAGGTGGTTCCGGCGTCCTCGCCGAGCACCCCGGCGACCGCCTCCACCTCCATGCCGACCGCCAGGTCGGCCGGCGTCACCCCCGGCGCGGCCTGCCCGAGCACGACCATCCGCTCGGCCTCCAGCTCCACCGCGACCAGGGTGTACGGCTCCCAGGGCACGTCCGGATCGGACACGTACGGGGCGGGCGGGCGGTAGCGGCCGTCCGTGTACGACCAGACGCGGCCGCGCGGGGACAGCGGGACCTCGGCGAGCTCGCCGCCGCCGGGACAGTGCGGATTGCGGCAGTACGCGTCCTCGCGCGGGAAGAACACCGACGTGCAGGCCGAACACCGGGTGCCGAGCAGGCGGAAGCCGCCCTCGGCATCCGGCCCGGTGAACCACCCGCTCACCACGGGCGTGCGTGTGCGTTCCAAAACCCCTCCCGGACAGGCGCTATCTGACGAAGCGTCAGAAGTGTGCCACGGGCCGCCCCACCGCGACAGACTCCCCGCACCCGCGACGACGCTCCGGGGTCCCGCACACCGCGCGTCCGCCCCGAGGCCGCAAGGCCCCGGAAGCCCTCCGGACCGCCGCAACCCCCGCCGTCCCCGAGCCCCTTGTCATACCATCGCCGCATGCCGGCACTGCTGAGGGACTCGCACTGCTCCACCTGCGGAGCTCCGTTCGACACCACCGCGTGGCCCCGTACCTGCGCCGCCTGCGCAGCCGTCACCTACCGCAACCCGCTCCCCGTGGCCGTGGCCCTGCTCCCGGTCGAGGACGCCGCCGGCACCGGCCTGGTGGTCATCACCCGCACCATCGAGCCGGCGCGGGGCGGCATCGCCCTGCCCGGCGGGTTCATGGACTTCGGCGAGGACTGGCGCACGGCGGTGGTCCGCGAACTCCGCGAGGAAACCGGCATCGAGGCCCCGGCCTCCGACGTGGCCCTGGCCGACGTCCTCAGCTCCGCGGCCGGCCACCTCCTGGTCTTCGGCCTCCTCCCGCCCCGCCGGGCCGCAACGCTCCCGCCCTCGGCCGCCACCGACGAGACGACGGGCTGGCACGTCCTCCACGCCCCGGCGGAACTGGCCTTCCCCCTCCACACGCGCGCGGCGGCCTCCTGGTTCGCGGGCCGCTACGACGCGCCCGGAGGCGGCACGCCCGGTCTCGCCGGCGGGTGAGGCGCGGGGACCCCGCTGCGCGGCCCTGGGATTACACCGGCAGGTCCATCACCAGCGAAGCCAGCCCCACCACCCCCACCGCCGTCCCGGCGACCACCGCACCCCGCGCCCACAGCACTCCCGCCGGCACGGGCCGCGCCCGGTCCCGCAGCAACGCCCCGACCGCCATCGGCAGCACCGTGCCCGCCACGCACCCGGCCCACACCACGCCGAAGCCCGGCACGCCGGCACCCTGCGTCCCCAGCCACCACCGCACCACCACGGCCGCCGGCGCCGACGCCGGGACCGCCAGCACCGCCACCGCGACCGGCCGCGGCCACGCGCTCACCCGGGCGGTCCAGCGGCCCAGCGCCGCGAGCGGCTTGACCAGCAGCAGCCCGTGCAGGAACCCCGCCGCGGCCAGCGAGATCGCGGCCACGCCCAACTCCCCGGGACCCCCCGCCGGAACCGCCCCGGTCACCAGCAGCAGGGCCCACACCGTGACCGGCTGCCACGTGCCCACCACCTCGGAACCCGGCACCCGGTCCCACCGCCGCGCGGTGGCCGGCACCCGCCGGCCCAGTGCCGACCGGTCCGGCCCGTAGGCCCGCGCCGGGCTCGCTAAGACCATCACAAACTCCCTGCTCCCACCGACCGCCGACGGCACACCCGCCGCCCACCGCAGCCTCCTCCTCCCCCCTACACCGGGCCTACACCCCTGATCCCCGCACCTCTACCCCGCTCACCACACCCCCGTCCTCGTCCTCCACCACCACCGCGTCCCCGGCCCACCGCACCGCGTACCGCTCCACCTCACCCGCCTCGAAGCCCGGCCCCGGATCCCGGATCACCACCCCGCCGCCCGTCCGGCCCCGCGCCGGGGCCCACGCCTCCAGCCCCACCGACCCGTCCG
The DNA here is from genome assembly GCF_040651895.1 of Streptomyces sp. NPDC048352. Taxonomy (NCBI): domain Bacteria; kingdom Bacillati; phylum Actinomycetota; class Actinomycetes; order Kitasatosporales; family Streptomycetaceae; genus Streptomyces; species Streptomyces sp. NPDC048352. Next base: position 8,628 of record NZ_JBEZKZ010000015.1, on the reverse strand, counting down.
CCCGCCGCACCGCCAGCACCGAGCCCGCCCGCGCCAGCACCGGCATCCGCCCCGGCGGCGCCTCGAACAGGACCTGCCCGGGCCCCTCGTACGCCGCCCCCGTCGCCGTGTCGTACCAGCGGCCCCGCGGCAGCCGCACCGCCCGCCGGTCCGCCCCGCACTCCAGCACCGGCGCCACCAGCAGCGCGTCCCCCAGCAGGAACGCGTCCTCGCAGTCCCGCAGCCGCCGGTCCTCCGGCGACCCCCACCACACCGGCCGCACGTACGGCGCCCCCGTCCGCCGCGCCAGGTGGGCCAGCGTCACGAAGTACGGCCGCAGCCGCTCCCGCTCCGCCAGCACCGCCCCCGCCTGCTGCGCCACCTCCGGCCCGAACTCCCAGGGCTCCCGCCGCCCCGCCCAGATCGCCGAATGCGTCCGGAACAGCGGCAGGTACGCCCCCAACTGCAACCACCGCAGGTACAGCTCCGGCGAGGGCGACCCTCCGAAACCCCCGACGTCCGGACCCGAGTACGGCACCCCGCACAGCCCCAGCCCCAGCACCAGGGCCAGCGACGCCCGCAGCCCCTCCCAGCTGCTCTCCACGTCACCGGACCACGTGCCCCCGTACCGCTGCATCCCCGCCCACCCCGACCGGGAGAACAGGAACGGCCGCTCGGCCGGCCGCAACCGCACCAGGCCCTCCCAGCCGGCGCGCGCCATCATCAGCCCGTACACGTTGTGCCCCGCCCGATGGTCGCCGCCCGCCCCCTCCAGCGCGTGCCGCGCCGAGCGGGGGAGCGTCGCCTCCCCCCACGGCGCGAAGGACACCGGCTCGTTCATGTCGTGCCAGAAGCCCGCGAAGCCCTGCGCCAGCCGCTCCTCGTACAGGCCGCCCCACCACTCCCGCGCCGCCGGATCCGTGAAGTCCGGATACGCGCACTCGCCCGGCCAGACCTCGCCGCGCACCTCCCGCCCCCGCGCGTCCCGTACGAACGCCCCGCGCGGCCCCACCGCCAGACCCGAGGCGTGCACCGGGTCGCCCGCCTTCACCGCCGGGTCCACGATCGACACCAGCCGGACCCCCCGCTCGCCCACCTCCCGCGCCAGCCCCGGCAGATCGGGGAAGGCCCGCCGGTCCACCGTGAACACCCGGTGCCCGTCGTAGTGGTCGATGTCCAGGTGTACGGCCGACAGCGGCAGCCCGCGCTCCGCGTACCCGGCCACCACCCGCCGCACCTCGGCCGCACTGCCGAACCCCCACCGCGCGTGCTGGTACCCCAGCGCCCACTCCGGCGGGACCGCGGCCGCCCCCGTCAGCCCCGCCCACCCCTGGAGCACCCGCGCCGGCGTCCCCACCAGCACCCAGCACCTCGGCGGGCCGCCCTCCAGCCGCAGCTCGCTCGTCCCCTTCCGGTCCGCCCCCGAACCCGCCCCCTCCTCGCCCTCGCGCAGGAGGACCCGCCCCTCCCAGGGGTTGTCGTAGAAGGCCAGGTGCGTCCCCGCGTCCGCCACCACCACCTGCACCGGCATGGTGATGTACAGCGGGTCGGTGTCCGGCCCGAAGCCGCCCTTGGGGTCCGTGTTCCACAGCCGGTACTCCCCGTCCCGCAGCCGAGGCCCCCGCGCCCGCCCGCCCAGCCCGAAGAACCGCGCGTCCGCGGGCACCTCCGCACGCTGCAACCACCGCGAGCCGCCCTCCGCCGGCCCCACCCAGGCGACCCCCGCGCCGTCCCCCTGCCGGTCCGCCCGGCCGTCCCCGGCGCCGTCCGCCCGGCCGTCTCCCCGCCGGCCCCCCAGCCCGTCCCCGGTGGCGTTCCCCGGGCCGCCCGCCTGGTCGTCCCCCGTGCCGTCCCGCCGCCGGTCCCTCCGGCCGTCCCCGGCGCCGTCCGCCCGGCCGTCCACCGGGTCCCACCACCGCGGTGGGAGCTCCCGCCGCAGCACCGCCCCGCCCGGGGTCCGCACCTCCACCGCCCCGTGCCGGGACACCGCCACCGTCACCCGCTCCGAGACCACCCGCCAGCCGCCCCCGGTGTCCGGCTCCAGCACCGCCCGGGGATCGGGCTCGGGCCCCCCGCCCACCACCGCGTACGACGGCCCCGGGCGGGCCCCGTCCCAGCCCCAGAACACCGCACCGCCCACGGTCACCCGTACCAGCAGCTCACTGCGCGCGAACCGCAGCACGCCCCCGCCCGGCCGGGCCTCCGTACCGGCCAGCAGCCCCGGCACCCGCGCGCGCTCCGGGCCCCGGCGCGGGAGCCCCTCCGCGTCCGCACGCCGGTGGCGCCACGCCGAGCGCCAGGCCCGCCGCCCGCGCGCCGTACCGATCTCCATCACCGCACGCACCAGATCACGACCGTCCATGCCGGTCACCCTGCCACCGGCCCCCGGCCGCGCGGGCGGCGTTCAGCTTCCGTTCACCCGGAAAACGATCAGCCCGCCCGGACCGGGACGGCTCTGGTGCGGATGTCGATCACATGGCATGGTCCCTGTGGGCCGCCGCACGCACACCGACGCCGCGGTGGCACCCTACGCACACGAAGCGCGAGCCGCAGACTTGACCGGGAGCCGACCCATGACTTCAGCCACCCAGCCGGAACCGCTCTGGTCCCCGGGCCCCGACCGGATCGCCGCGGCCCGCGTCACCGCCTTCCAGGCCTGGGCGGCCGAACGGTTCGGGGCCCCGGCCGAAGGCGGCTACCCGGCCCTGCAGCAGTGGTCCGTCGACGCGCTCGACACCTTCTGGCAGGCCGTCGCCGAATGGTTCGAGGTCCGCTTCAGCACCCCCTACCAGGAGGTCCTGGCCGACCGTTCCATGCCGGGTGCCCACTGGTTCACCGGCTCCACCGTCAACTACGCCGAGCACGCCCTGCGCGCCGCCGAGGACCCCGCCCGCGGCGGCGACCCGGCCCTGCTCCACGTCGACGAGACCCACGAACCCACCCCCGTCACCTGGGCCGAACTCCGCCGCCAGGTCGGCTCGCTCGCCGCCGAGCTGCGCGCCCTCGGCGTACGCCCCGGCGACCGCGTCGCCGGCTACCTCCCCAACATCCCCGAAGCGGTCGTCGCCCTCCTCGCCACCGCCGCCGTCGGCGCGGTGTGGACCTCCTGCGCCCCCGACTTCGGCGCCCGCAGCGTCCTCGACCGCTTCCAGCAGGTCGAGCCCGTCGTCCTCTTCACCATCGACGGCTACCGCTACGGCGGCAAGGAACACGACCGCCGCGAAACCGTCGCCGAGCTGCGCGCCGAGCTCCCCTCGCTGCGCGCGGTCGTCCACATCCCGCTCCTCGGCACCCCCGCCCCCGAGGGCACCCGCACCTGGACCGAGCTGACCTCCGGCTCCGCCGAGCCCGTCTTCGAGCCGGTGCCCTTCGACCACCCGCTGTGGATCCTGTACTCCTCCGGCACCACCGGCGCCCCCAAGGCGATCGTCCAGTCCCAGGGCGGGATCCTCCTCGAACACCTCAAGCAGCTCGGCCTGCACTGCGACCTCGGCCCCGAGGACCGCTTCTTCTGGTACACCTCCACCGGCTGGATGATGTGGAACTTCCTCGTCTCCGGCCTGCTCACCGGCACGACCGTCGTCCTCTACGACGGCAGCCCCGGCTTCCCCGACACGGGCGCCCAGTGGCGGATCGCCGAGCGCACCGGAGCCACCCTCTACGGCACCTCCGCCGCCTACGTCATGGCCTGCCGCAAGGCCGAGGTCCACCCCGCGCGCGACTTCGACCTCTCGGCCGTCAAGTGCGTCGCCACCACCGGCTCCCCGCTGCCCCCCGACGGCTTCCGCTGGCTCCACGACGAGGTCGCCGAAGACCTCTGGATCGCCTCCGTCAGCGGCGGCACCGACGTGTGCAGCTGCTTCGCCGGAGCCGTCCCCACCCTCCCCGTCCACATCGGCGAACTCCAGGCCGCCTGCCTCGGTACGGACCTCCAGGCGTGGGACCCGGCCGGCAAGCCCCTCATCGGCGAGGTCGGCGAACTCGTCGTCGCGGCCCCCATGCCCTCCATGCCGATCCACTTCTGGAACGACGCCGACGGCAGCCGCTACCGCGACAGCTACTTCGAGATGTTCCCCGGCGTCTGGCGCCACGGGGACTGGATCACGATCACCGACCACGGCTCCGTCGTCATCCACGGCCGCTCCGACTCCACCCTCAACCGGCAGGGCGTGCGGATGGGCTCCGCCGACATCTACGAGGTCGTCGAACGTCTCCCGGAGATCAAGGAATCCCTGGTCATCGGGCTGGAGGAGCCGAACGGCGGCTACTGGATGCCGCTCTTCGTCCACCTCGCTCCCGGTGCCGCCCTCGACGAGCCCCTGCGCAAGAAGATCGCCGCCACCATCCGGGAGCAGCTCTCCCCGCGCCACGTCCCCGACGAGATCATCGAGGTCCCGGCCGTCCCGCACACCCTGACCGGCAAGCGCATCGAGGTACCCGTCAAGCGGCTCCTCCAGGGCACGCCGATGGCGAAGGCCGTGAATCCCGGCTCGGTCGACCACCCCGAGCTGCTCGCCTTCTACGAGGAGCTGGCGCGCACCCGGAGGTGACTGTCAGTGGCGCCGATTACCGTGAGTGAGCAAGCCATCGCTCCACTCAGGGGGAACCATGAACGCCACGCCCGACACACCACGCACGACCCAAGGCACCGCATCCCCCACGGCACCCGGCCCGGCACGTCCGGCCCGCCGCCGTGACCTGCGCCGCGAGGTCCCCAGCACCGTCGGCCTCCTCACCGACCCCGGGGACTTCGCGGCCATGCGGGACTACCCCAGCTTCGGCTTCGACCACCACGACGACTACACCGACTACCTCCGGCACGTCGACGTCCTGCTCCGCTCCCTCGCGGCCCAGGGCATCCACACCACCGTCGCCCTCTTCGACCCCGAGGAGTACGCCCACTACTGCGCCGAACACGGCCTCGACCCCGACAGCGCCCACACCCGTACGCGCTTCACCGCCGAGCTCGCCGCCGGCCCGACCCTGCCCTACGCCGGCCAGCCCGTCGAGGAACTCGTCGCGCTCCTCGTCGACGAAGCCGTCCGCCAGTCCACCTGGGAGTACGCCACCGAGCTGCTCACCGGCGCCGGAGCCTGCGCGGACTGCGGCGAGGACATCGGCCGGGCCTCCTTCGAGCGGGCCGCCGACATGCTCGAACGCCTCGTCGCCGGCGCCGGACCGGGCCACCACCACCTCGTGTGCAGCGTCCCCGCCGAGCAGGAACAGCTCATCGCCGTCCTGCACGCCGAGGCGGCCGCCGGGCCCGGAAGCCGGCCCGGCATCGACGGCCGCGAAGGCCTCGACTTCGTGACCGTCCTGGCCGCCGGCCTCGCCCTCGGCGGCGCCGGGGGGCTGGTCCTGCGCAGCACCACCGAGGGCTTCCGCGACCGGGTCCACGGCTGGCGCCTGGACCGCGGCCGCCTGGTCGCCCTGACCGCGGCGGCCGTCTTCGACGCCTACTGCACGGACGCCGACACCGGCGACCCGGTACCCCCCGAGCCCGGGGTCGAATACTGCCCCGGCTACGAGGTGGACGTCCCGGGCCCGCACCGCGAGTAGCCCTTCCCGGCCAGCACCGGGAAACGCCCGAGGGGCCCCCGCCCACGGCGAGAGCCCCTCGGACCGACCGCGCGAACCGCCCGCTACTCGCCGGACAGCACCGCCTGCGCGGCCAGCCGCGCCTCCTCCGCCGTGTCCGACGCGCGCGCGGCGGCCGCCGCACGCTCGCACTGCGCGAGGGTGTACTTGGCGAGCGTCGCCCGCACGTACGGGATCGAGGCGGCACCCATCGACAGGGAGGTGACACCCAGACCCGTCAGCACACACGCCAGCAGCGGGTCCGACGCGGCCTCACCGCAGACACCGCAGCTCTTGCCCTCCGCCTTGGCGGCCTCGGCCGACATCGCGATCAGGTCGAGCAGCGCCGGCTGCCACGGGTCCTGGAGCCGCGACACCGCCCCCACCTGCCGGTCGGCGGCGAAGGCGTACTGCGCCAGGTCGTTCGTACCCAGCGACAGGAACTCCACCTCCTGCAGGATCGAGCGCGCCCGCAGCGCGGCGGAGGGGATCTCCACCATCGCCCCGAACTTCGCCACCAGACCGGCCTCGCGGCAGGCGTCCGCGAACGCCCTGGCGTCCGTACGGTCGGCCACCATCGGAGCCATGACCTCGAGGTAGACCGGCAGGCCCTCGGCGGCCTTGGCCAGCGCGGTCAGCTGCGTGCGCAGCACCTCCGGGTGGTCCAGCAGCGTCCGCAGGCCGCGCACGCCCAGCGCCGGGTTCGGCTCGTCCGCCGGGGTCAGGAAGTCCAGCGGCTTGTCGGCACCGGCATCCAGCACCCGCACCACGACACGCCCCTCGGGGAACGCTTCCAGCACCTTGCGGTACGACTCGATCTGCTTGTCCTCGGACGGCGCCTTCCTGCTGTCGTCCAGGAACAGGAACTCGGTGCGGAACAGCCCCACGCCCTCGGCCCCGGCCTCGACCGCCGCCGGCACGTCCGCAGGCCCGCCGATGTTCGCCAGCAGCGGCACCTTGTGCCCGTCCGAGGTGGCCCCCGGACCGGAGGAGGCGGCCAGCGCCGCCCTCCGCTCGGCCGCCGAGGCCTCCAGCTCGGCCCGCTTCCCGTCCGTCGGCTCCACGAAAAGGTCACCGGTGCTGCCGTCGACGGCGATGACCGTGCCCTCGGCGATCTCACAGGCCCCCGGCAGCGCCACGATCGCCGGCACGCCCAGCGCACGGGCGAGGATCGCGCTGTGGCTGGTCGGCCCGCCCTCCTCGGTCACGAACCCGAGCACGAGCGCGGGGTCCAGCAGAGCCGTGTCGGCGGGCGCCAGGTCCCGCGCGATCAGCACGTACGGCTCGTCGCTGTCCGGCACACCCGGCATCGGCACGCCCAGCAGCCGCGCCACGATCCGGTTCCGTACGTCGTCCAGGTCGGCCACCCGCCCGGCCATGTACTCACCGGCCCCCGCGAGCAGGTCGCGGTAGGAGGCGAACGCGTCGTAGACACCGCGCTCGGCGGTGCTGCCGACGGCGATCCGCCGGTCCACGTCCGCCATCAGCTCGGGGTCCGTGGCGATCATCGCCTGGGCCTCGAGCACGTGCTGTGCCTCGCCGCCGGCCAGCTGGCCGCGCGCGATCAGGTCGGCCGACACCGCCTCCACGGCCTGACGGGCGCGCCCCTGTTCGCGCACCGCCTCCTCCGCCGTGATCTGCTTCGCCGGCGGCTCGAGCACAGCCGTACCCATGTGCCGAACCTCGCCGATCGCCACACCGTGGCTCACGCCGACGCCTCGCAGCGTTGTCTCCATTACACCCGTCTCCGATTGAGCGGCGGCCCAGCCGCCGCGATGGATATCCGACTCCGGTCCGCCCGCGCGGCGGGCGGACGCGTCACCGCCAGCTGAAGAGCTGGTCGCCGGCCTTGACGTCGTCGTCCTCCATGACGCCGCCGAGGGAGTCGGCCGTCGCCTCGAGCGCCACGACGGGGCAGATCGGGGACTTGCCGGCGGCCTCGACCGCGGCGGGGTTCCAGCGGATCACGGCCTGGCCGCGGGTGACGGTGTCGCCCTTGTTGACGAGCAGCTCGAAGCCCTCGCCGTTGAGCTGCACGGTATCGATGCCCAGGTGCGTGAGGACGCCGTGGCCCTCGCCATCGACGACCACGTACGCGTGCGGGTGCAGGGAGACGACCACACCGTCGACGGGGGACACCGCCTCCGAGGCCTCGCGCACGGGGTCGATGGCGGTGCCCGGTCCCACCATCGCGCCGGAGAAGACCGGATCCGGCACAGCCGCGAGTCCGATGGCGCGCCCGGCAAGTGGGGACGTCACGATGGTCATGGGGGCCTCCCAGGGGGTGGGGCTTCTTGGTGGCGCCGTCACTCCGTGTGGCGAACGGCGTACTGGTCAGAAGGATATGTCACGGGTTGTACGGGTTCGCCCGATGTCGATCCCGATCCGAGCTGGCCCTCCGGCACGGAGACTAGTGGACTAGACCGGTGGACTAGACCATACGCGTGATTCGATTTGCCTGCGCCCCAGGGGAGGGGTACTGTCGTGAGTCCCGCCAGGACGTGGCGCGTGAACACCTCGCGAACAGTCCGGGGCCGGGACTCCTCCTCAACCAGTGATGATCTCGAACTCCGCTTGATCTCTTTCCGCATGCCCTCAGGGCGAAACGGCAAGTGGTCGGAGAGACGGAAAACCGCTGATAGAGTCGGAACCGCCGGAAAGGGAAAGCGCGAAAGCGCAGGACCTGGAAAGCAAGCGAGAAAGACTCTGATAGAGTCGGAAACGCAAGAACAACACAGAACGAAAGCCCGGAGGAAAGCCCGAGAGGGTGAGTACAAAGGAAGCGTCCGTTCCTTGAGAACTCAACAGCGTGCCAAAAATCAACGCCAGAAGTTGATACCCCGTCCACTTCGGTGGATGAGGTTCCTTTGAAAAAGTCCTGCCCTTCGGGGTAGGCAAAAAACACAGCGAGGACGTTGTGGCGCGTCGGTCTTATTCCGACATGACGTGCCCGCTCAACGTGTGTGTGCACCGGATTACCGGTAAACATTCATGGAGAGTTTGATCCTGGCTCAGGACGAACGCTGGCGGCGTGCTTAACACATGCAAGTCGAACGATGAAGCCCTTCGGGG